>CACZPL010000193.1 GCA_902783015.1 uncultured Lachnospiraceae bacterium | reverse complement strand
GCAGGCTGACTGTTTGCGTCCACAAAGGCAACCGCCGTACTGCCCGGTGCATCGGCCCCCTTGGCAACCAGTTTGATCTGGATTGCCTCGGCCCGGTAGGAATAGCCTGCCGTACCCGCTCTCTCACCGTTCTTTGCCCAGGAGAGCCAGCCCAAAGTCTGCACGTGCAGACGGTAATAGATATCACAGTATTTGGAAAGATCGCCCTCCAGCGAGATCTGAATGGCCTCGATCCGTTTGGACTCTCCGCGCGTTCCGGCGTAGCCGCCCTCGCGCACCTCGTTCATCCAGCCGTAGGTCTGACAGTGCACGCTGTATTTCAAGGTGCCGAACATCTGGGCGGCGCCGTGGGTTAAACGAACGGATAAACCCTCGATCCGCTTGGAGCTGCCTGTGGTGCCGAGTTGCTGTCCGTTTGTCACGGGAGCCACATCTCCGAGTCCCTGCACATGACCGCTGTAGGATAAGGTATTCAAGTTTTCCGGTGTGATAGCCGCGTAGCCGCCCTGCACCGGCGCATTCGATGAATTCTTCTTTACAACAAGGACCTGGATGCCCTCGAGCACCGCGCCCTGGCCGACCGTACCGGAGATCTGGCCGTTCTTCGCCCAGTCGAGCCAGCCACAGTTTCGCATATAGGTTCTGTAATAGACATCATACTTTTTTAAGAAGGTGCCCGTCAGCTTGATCTGGATCGCCTCGAGACGTTTCTCCTCGCCCTTGGTACCGGCCATATGTCCCTTGGTCACCCAGGGCTGCCAGCCGATGCCCTGCACATGCGCCCTGTACTTGATGGTACCCTTGACACCCTTGGGAAGCGTGCAGCCGATATAGACGGCTTCCATACGCATGCCCCTTCCCACAGTGCCTGCGGTTTTACCGTTCGCTGCCTTTTTCGAATCTCCGACTGTCTGCTGATGCACGACCACGGAGAGCTTGACATTCTCATCCGCCTTTGTCGCGGCGTTTACCGGCTGATACGGAAGCAGGATCAAAAATGCAAGCAGGATACTGAGCAGTCTTCGATTTATTTTCATGGCAAAAAGCTCCTTTCGTCTGTGGATCATAAAAACATCACTGCCCCATATTGTACCATAAACAACCGCGTTCGACAATTGATATCCCATGAGAAAAGAAAATACCACGGGGCTGTTCACCCTGTCTTTCGACAGTAGAACAGCCCCGTGGCCTTCCCATGAAATCTTTAAGCGCAGAAGTGTCATAAAATTAACTGAAAGATTTGCGATACTTCGCGGATAATCAGGATAACTCTATGACAGATCCGCAATATAATAAATTATTATTATATCCTAATTGAACTCCGTCGGTTTATCCGTCAAGGTGACGGTGACGGATTTTTCGACGTAATCTTCTCCCTCGAGCGTCTCGTAGGTGATCTGAACCTTTTCGCCCTTGCGATAGGTGGAGATACGCTCCGTCAGCTCCTCCATGGTCTTTACGGACTGGCCGTCAACCTTGGTGATCACGTCATTTTTCTTGATACCGGCATTTGCCGCTCCGGAATCCTTGCCTACCTTGGAAACCATCACACCCTTGGGGATGCCGTAGGCTTCCGATATTTCATCGGTCACGGTACCGCAGTTCACGCCCAAATAACCGCGTTCATCGTCGGATACCTGATCTCTGGTCTCGATGCTCTTTAGGTCCTCGATGATATTATATACCTGAGAGATGGGGATTGCATAACCCATACCTTCCACAGATGTGGATGCATACTTCGAGGAGTTGATGCCGATCAGTTCACCCTTCATGTTGAGCAGCGCGCCGCCGGAGTTACCGGGGTTGATCGCCGCGTCTACCTGAATGAGCGGTGTGGCATTTGTGCTGTTCATACGACCGATGGCGGATACGATACCGGTGGTCACGGACTGTCCGTAACCGAGCGCGTTACCGATGGCAACCACCTGCTGTCCTACCTTTAACTCATCGGAATTACCGATGGTCGCTGCCTTGATCTTGGAAAGCGTGCTCTCCGAGATATCGGAAAGATTCACCTCGATCACGGCCAGGTCATTCTCGCTGTCGGTACCCTTTACCTTAGCAGAATACACCTCATTGTCTATAAAAGCAACAGAAACTTTATCCGCGCCTTCAACCACATGATTATTTGTCACGATCAAAAGTTCTTTATCGTTCTGACCGAGAATGATGCCCGAGCCGGAGCCTTCCGCCTCATACTGTTCGTAATAACCCCAGTAATTCGGCACCTCCTGCACCTGCTTGATGGTGATGGCAACAACCGATGGCATCACAGCCGCCGAGATATCGGCAACATCCAGATCCAGGGAATCCTCTGTGCCGTCCGGCAGTGCAGCCGTTGTTGCGATAGGTGCATAGGTGGTTTTTCCGAGGATCTCCTGCTGTTTTTCATCAAGCGCTTTCAGCTTGCTTCCTGCGATCCCGTAGAACACGCCGCCTGCGATCCCGCCGAATAGCGCTGCCGCACAGGCAACCGCACAAACGCGCTTTGCGATGCGCTTACCGGAGCCGTCCCTCTTCTTCTTTTTCTCGGCTCTTGCCTTTGCCTTTGCTTCCTTGCGTTCTTCCGCAGCCTTATCGCGCGCAAGCTTTTCGTTGAAGCTTTCCTCCGTCGGCTTTGCGTAACCGAGCGGTGAGTAAGTTCCCTCCGCATACTGCTCTCCAAACGGATTATAACCTCCATAGGAGGAAGTCTTTCCATCTACGTTTGCCCTTGCACGTTCCTGCATGGCATGCATATATTCCTGCGTGGAAAGCTCCGAAAAATAGCCGGTACCCTCCTGCGGGTTGTTCGTGTAGCCCGTACCGTTTGTACCTCCGACAGTCTGATCATAGCTGTAGAAATCATTATAACCCATTTGTCATCATCCCTTTCTGTTTTAATGATTAGGATTCTAATATGAAAATGTGGCAATAAATTGTCAATTTTGTGTTGAATTTGTGACGCATTGTACTAATTAAAGTACACAATCTCTTCTTCAGCAGGCTTTGCCGGCTCCACCTTGAGCGCGTGGATTACCGGACCGTCGCCCTCAAATTCAGGGTAATACTCCTTGCCGATCTCACCGGTCACTTCCACCCACTGTCTGTCCTTCAAATGCTTCGCCGCGTCAAAGTAGCACTTAAACCCGATAAATGCAATGTCCTCGGCACAGCAGGTCATGGCAAAGCGTCCCGGAACAAAGGCCTTCAGTCCGTATTCCTTCGGGCGGTGCACCATAGCCTTAAAGTGGATCTTTTTGTTCAGATACCTGTCCGGATTATCGCAGGCATCGATATAGAAAATGCCGAAATCATCATCCTCCAGCTCGATGGTATCCTTCTCGATATCGTAGGGCAGATCCAGCGTATCGTCCATCTCAGCCAGACCGTCCTTGTTTTCGAACACGATCTGTGCCCTGCGGTTGATGGCCTTGATGCTGCGTCTGTACTCTGCGCGTCTGGTCTTTTCGTCACAGCGGTTAAAGATGATCATGTCCGCAGTGGATAGCTGCTCGTTCATCATCTGCCGCATGTTCTGAATATACACATCGAAGGTCTGGGCATTCACGAAGGTGATGACCTGCACCACCGTCCAGCCCTTGGGTACACGGATCCCGAAGAGCTGCTGCATCTTCCAGGTACCGTTGTACTCGATCATCACGCGGGTCGGCTTGTATTTGTTCTGCAGATCGATCAGATGCTGCGTCTCAAGCTGCTCGGCCTCGATGTATTCCAAAAATATATTCTCTTTTTTCAGTTGCTCGGCGTCGTATTCCTCGATGCCCTCCTCGCAGACAAGAAGCAGGGTCGGCTCACCCTCGGTAAAGCCGCGGTCGAGCAGAGTCTCCTTTGCAAAGGTGGTCTTTCCGCTCTCCAAAAAGCCGAGGAACATATACACCGGGATCTCTTCTACATCATTTATCGGTCCCATTTATAATTTAAACAACTCCTTAATATGATCTTCTTTGAGCTGGCTTCCGATCACGCAGAGCTTGCCGGTATAATCGGCTGCACCCTCGCGCACCTCAAAGTCGCCGGGCACAAGGTCGAAGTGATGCCATACACCGTTCTCGTCGGGCACCATGCCCTTGGCACGCAGGATGATACCGTAGGAGATGTTATCGTTTGTAAGCTCCTCCAAAATCTCCTTCAGCTCCGCTTCGCTGTAGGTCTTGGCCGTCTCGGTACCCCAGCTGGTAAACACATCATCCGCATGGTGATGTCCGTCATGATCATGGTGATGATGACCGCAGGAGCATACGCCGTTTTCATCGTAGTGATGCTCATGCTCATGTTCATGATCATGTTCGTGATCGTGATCATGGTGCTCGTGCTCCTCATGCTCGTGATCATGGTCATGGTCGTGATGATGGTGCTCATGCTCCTCATGCTCGTGATCATGGTCATGGTCGTGGTGATGATGCTCATGCTCCTCATGCTCATGGTCGTGGTCATGATGGTGATGATGCTCGTGGTCATGCTCTTCCTGGTGGCGCTTTGCGATCTCGATGGCCTCCTTGATCAGGTCGTCCAAGGTGTTTGCATGCTCCATGGCATCCAAGATCACCTTGCCGTCGATCTCATCCCAGGGTGTGGTGATGATGGTTGCGCCCTCGTTGTGTTCCTTTAATACGGCAACCACTTCGTTCACCTTGTCCGCGGAAACCTCCTGTGTCCTTGAGAGGACAATGGTTCCTGCGCTCTCTACCTGATTGTTGAAGAACTCACCGAAATTCTTCATGTACATCTTGCATTTTTTCACATCCACAACCGTGGTTGCGCTG
>CACZPL010000192.1 GCA_902783015.1 uncultured Lachnospiraceae bacterium | reverse complement strand
GACAAACGGCGTGTTTTGGATGGAGCTTTCGCATTTTACCAGGGAGTTTTATACTTACGATATGTTTTGACAGTCAGGATCACGCAAGGGAGACAGAGAAACCGATGAAAAAATGAAAAATATGGCAGATGGTTCTGTTTATCGAAGAAAGAGAAGCTGAACGAAGAGAATTGATGAGACAAATTAAAGAAGGGTCTGCAACAGGCAGGCCCTTCGATTTATTCTTCCTCCTTCGGAAGAGAGGTGATGGTAGTGTTGATCATCGCCGCATCGATATTCAAAAAGTCGCGATCCCGCAGATAGAAGGTATCATCTTCCTCCACGATCTCTACGGTGAGGGTGATGGGCTCCGCGTAGGTCATGCTGTCGCACTCCTCGGAGAGGATGGCCGAAAGGCCGGTGGCAAACTCCGACTCGTAGGCGGAGAGTTCATAGTCGTTGTACTTTCCTGCGGCAACATCGTTGTTGAAGGATTCGATGTAGCTCTTTACTCGCGGGGCTGCCTGGTTGAACAGGTCGATGGGCGAGATGGTCACATCCACCAGGTACACACTGCCGTATTTGTAGGCCGGCGATACCGTGTAGTTGATCTTGCTGTAAACCTTTTTCGCAAGCTCCTCGTACAGATCACGCACCTCAGGCGCATTGTCGATCTGCAGGTTGTAGTAGGAGAGAATGTTGTTTGTCAGGTAGGAGATGTTCCCCTCATATATGGAGTTTGCGTCCGTGGCAGTCGCGCCGGTGGCAGCAATGTAATCGGAGGTCGCGCCGAGATAGTTCATGGCGATCAGACTCTTTACATATTGCTGGTAGAGCGCGGGCTCCGACTTCTTTCCGCATCCGGCGGTAAAGAGCAGAAGCAGCGTAAGCGCAAATGATAGAACGATGTATTTCTTGATCTTTTTCATGTGATCACTCCCGATGATTTTTACACAACAGAGAATTATAGCATACCTTGACCAAATGCGCAATTTCAGTTTTTACTTTGAAGAAAGACGTATTTGTGTTAAAATCACTCTGTAAGACGTAATGATTTTTCAGCATATCTTTGGAGGTTGAAATGACACAATGTCCGAATTGCGGAGGCGGTGTCAGGTTTGACATTGCCACGCAAAAAATAAAATGTGACTACTGTAGTAGTCAGTTTGAGCCATATGACGATAACTTCGGAAATATGGCGGAAGCACAGGAGGATTTCGATGTTGTCGTGTATACCTGCCGTAACTGCGGCGGAGAGATCGTATCGACAGCCGAGACCGGCGCTGCTTTCTGCAGCTATTGCGGAAGTTCAACGCTCCTGGAGGGGCGTTTTTCCAAGGAGAAAAAGCCGGAGCTGATCATCCCCTTTAAGCTGACAAAAGAAGGCTGTAAGAGCGCCTTCGCAAAGCGCCTTTCCAAGGCGATCTTTGCACCCGGAGCCTACAAGAAGTCGGCACAGGTAGACGGCTTCCGCGGCATCTACATGCCCTACTGGGTGTACGATATGTCCCAGGAGGGACCGATCATGGTGAAGACCTCTAAATCCCACAGAAAGGGAGACTATATCATCACCGATCACTACGAGATGACGGGCATGATGGACAATGCCTACGACGGGGTATCCTACGATGCGTCCTCGAGCTTTGCCGACGATATCAGTTCCGCCATCGCACCATATAATGTGAAGGATATCAAGTATTTCTCTCCCTCGTTCCTGGCGGGTTTTTATGCCGATATCGCGGATGTTCCCGATCAGATCTATGAGGGCACCGCAAAGGATCTGGCCAAGGAGAGTACCTATAACTATTTAAGAAAGAGCAGCCCTATGGCCGGAAACAATTTCGACGAGGGCAAGGAAAAGGTAAAGAACAAGATCTCGACCCGGATCTATGCGAAGCATTCCGCCATGTTCCCGGTATGGTTTCTATCCTACAGGAGCAGGGACAGGGTAGCCTATGCCACGGTCAACGGGCAGACGGGAAGAGTATCCGCGGATCTGCCGGTCAGCATCCCGCGGTATTTTGCCTGCACAGCGATCTTGGCTGCCGTGATCTTTGTGCTGTTACAGCTGTTTTTGACACTCACGCCGGATGTGCTGTTGATCTCCATCGCGGTCCTGTCACTGATCAGCGCAATCCTTTACAAGGTCGAGATGAAGAAGATCGTCGCCAAGGAACAGTACGAGGACGATCAGGGCATGCTGAGCATGTTTGAACGAAAACGTCAGACGAGGATCGAGGCACAAAAGGGCGCGTCCTTTAACGACGTCGGCGGAGAAGCCGAGCCCTATGTGTTAACGGACAATGATATCAAACGAAACGAGAAGAAAGAAAAAAAGAGCAAGCCGGGGCTTATTGTTGTGATCGTGCTTGCGGTCATGTTTGGCGGCCCGGCACTGATGGCGCTGCTCGGCGGTATGACGGCTGCGCTTTCCGTCGACAAGATCTGCGGCATCGTGGCCCTAGTGACCTTGGCCATCGCGGTACCGCTTACCATATCCTCAAGCAAGAACATAAAGCAGATGAAGGGCAAAAAGGGTTTGCCGGGTACGCTCTGGACCTGCATCGGCCTTTTTGTTATCGCGGCAGTCAGCTTCTGGGATCCGCCGCAGGATGCGATCTACTACGGCACGGCGATCCTTGCCATGGTCTGCGTGATCGTGAATGCCATCGATCTGATGGTGAGCTACAACTATATTGCAATGCGTCCGCTGCCTCAGTTTGAGACTCATACGGGAGGTGATGACCGTGCGTAGAAAAACAATTCTTACCGTCATGATCGGTTTATTACTCCTCTTTTCGGGCGGACAGACGGCTTTTGCCGCAGATCCGATTCAGCGCATGGACGTGGAATATAACACGGAGACACCTCTTACCGAGGATGCGGAGGAATTCGAAGAGGAGACCGAGGATGACATCACTTACGAAGAAGTCACAGAGGTAAGCTACCACAACGATGAGACCGGCTACGATGCTTATATCTTCGACGAAGCAGACATCCTGACCAGCCCGGAAGAGGAAGAGTTGATGGAGGTGATGGAGGAGCTTACCTATTACGGGAATGTTGTCTTTTGTTCCATCGCGGAAAACTATACAACACCTTCGGCTATGGCCTCGGATCTCTACGTACAGATCTTCGGCGCAAATACCCACAGCGGAACGCTCTTTTTGATCGATATGGAGCATCGGGAGCTTTACCTCCACAATGCGGGAAACGTAAAGGGGGATATGTCCTATGCGATCTCGTCCTCCAAGTCGAACAGTATCATGGACAACGTATACAAGCTTGCCTCCAAGGGCGATTACTGCGGGTGCGCTAAAAAGACCTTCCGGCAGGAGCTGACGCTTCTCGGTGGCGGGAAGATTGCGCAGCCCATGCGTCTTGCGAGCAATATCTTCCTTGCGATCACCATAGCGCTTTTGCTTTCCTATGCGGTTGTGAAAGCTTTTTCCAAGACACCGAAGCCTTCGGAAAAGGAGCTTTTGGCGGCGATCAGGACAAAGCAGAACCTGTACGATTTTAAAAAGGTGTTCACACGCCAGACACGTGAATACAGTCCGCAGAGTTCTTCCTCCGGCGGAGGTGGAGGCGGAGGAGGCGGTGGCGGCGGTCACACCTCGGGCGGCGGACACGGCTTTTAATAAACCATCGGAAAAGCTTACATTTCCCTTCCGCATCACGACGATTTATGTTATAATCGAAACGGAATTGTAAGCTTTTTTCAGAGGTGAAGATATGGCTGAGAAGCGCAGAAGAATTGCAATCTTTACCGGACAGGCGGATGAAGATTATCAGAACCGGTTCATTTCCGGGTTTTTAAAGCGGGCATTTGAGAATAACATGGATGCCTGCATCTTTTCCATGTATTTAAAATTTCAGGATACACAGCCCCGCGAACGGGGCGAGTCCAATATTTTCCGGTTGTTTAATCCGAAGCTGTTTGACGGCGTCGTGATCCTCAAGGATACGATCCAGACGCCGAATGAAGCTGAGGAGCTTGAGAAAAGACTGCATGAGGAATTTACCGGTCCGGTTTTGATCGCGGAACGGGAAAGTGAACTATTCCCGAGCGTGTTCACGGACGGTTATGTTTCCATGCGTGCGATTATACGACATCTCATCGAGGTGCATGGCTACAAGGATATCGCATTTTTAAACGGAAAGCGCTGGCACGCGCATTCCAAGCAACGTTTGCAGGCGTTCTTGGATGAGATGAGTTCGCATGGCCTTTCCGTGCCGGAGGACCGCATTATCTACGGCGACTTCTGGTACAGCAGCGGCGAGACCTGTGCGGAAAAGCTCGTGGAGGCAGGAGACCTCCCGGAGGCGGTGGCCTGCGCCAACGACTGCATGGCTATCGGCCTTTGCAATGCGCTTGAAAAACGAGGAATCAGTGTGCCGGATCAGATTGCGGTGGTAAGCTACGATTCCTCCGAGGAGGGTCAGACCTCGCCGAAGCCTATCACCTCGGCGCAGATTCCGGCAGGTGATCTGGGTACCTACGCGGCAGACTATATGGAAGCCAAGTTTACGGGGAAAGAGATCGGTCCCTTTGAGACGAAGACACGCGTTCTGATAGGTGAGACCTGCGGCTGTACGGAGCTCACACTCCCAGAGATTTACAAGCGCCGCAAGTGCTGGGAGACGGACATCTCCGAGGCCGGATTTAATTCCGTGCACAATACCATGGCGGAGAATCTCCTCTCGCAGATCAGTCTGCAGGAGTATGTGAATACAGTATATGCTTATGCATATCAGATCAAGGATGCGGAGAACTTTTATCTGTGCCTTTGCGAGCAGTGGGCGGAGATGGATCAGGATATGTCGCTCCATGTGAGAAATGAGGGCTATCCGGAAAAGATGATCTATGCGGTCCGTTACAATCAAAGCAGGAGAAAAACCTGGGCGGGACTCGAAAAAAGCTTTCAGACGGCGGAAATCCTTCCGGAGCTTTCAAAAAAGAAAAAGACACCCTGCGCGTATTTCTTCACGCCGGTGTTCCACGAAAATGAGTGCTACGGCTATGCCTGTGTGAGCTACGGAAACGTGCCCCGCAGCTATGACGAGATCTACCGCAGATGGATCAAGCTGGTGTCCCGCGGCTTGGAAAGCATCCGCCGCTACTCCGTGATCCAGCAGATGGAGGATCAGATCTCCAAGCTGCATACCAATAAATATGCCCAGGTGCGCTGGGCTTACGAAAACCTTCCGGATGCGCAGAAGGAGGACTACGATCTTGTCACAAAGATCTTGGACGAAAATCTGCTCACCTACCATTTCCAGCCCATCGTGAGAACCACCGACGGTTCCGTCTTTTCCTATGAGGCGCTGATGCGCTCTGCCACGGAAAAGAGGATCTCGCCTCTCGATATCATCAAATACGCCAACATGCAGGGACGTCTTGCGGACGTGGAGCGCGCCACCTTTATGAACGTGCTCACCATCGCGGAACGCGAGCGGGAAACCTTCGGCGATGCAAAGGTGTTCTTAAACAGCATTCCGGGCGTGCAACTCTCGGAGGAGGAGTGCAAGCCCTTCGAGGATATGCTGATAAGGAACAGCGGCAGGATTGTCGTGGAACTCACCGAGGAAACGGAGCTTTCCGATGAGGATCTTGATGAGTTAAAGGAGTATTTTAAGAAGAATAACATAGAGACTGCGGTAGATGATTACGGTACG
>CACZPL010000191.1 GCA_902783015.1 uncultured Lachnospiraceae bacterium | reverse complement strand
GCCGTAGACGATGCGGCGCTTTACAAGCTGCTTTCCTCCGTGGGAATGGATATGGTGGCGCTTTCCTCTGAGGTTGAAAAGCTCAAATGCTACGCGTTGGAAAAAGGAAACGTGACGGAGGAGGACGTGGAAAAGGTCTGCGTCAGTCAGGTAGAGGATAAGATCTTCGAGATGACGGATGCGCTTTCCGCAAGGGATCGCGATAAGGTACTTCGGTTGTATGAGGATCTGCTCACACTTCGCGAGCCCATGATGCGCACCCTGGCGCTGATCACAAGACAGTACCGCATCCTGCTCAAGTGCAGTTTTGCGGCGGGACGCGGCACCCCCTATGGGGAGATCGCTTCCTTTGCGGGCGTGGTACCGTTTTTTGTAAAGAAATATCTGGCGATGGCCGGAAACTACACGGAGCAGGAGCTGCTCGACTGCGTGGAACGCTGTCAGACCGCGGATACCAACATCAAGACCGGTAAGCAGGGGGACAGGATGGCGGTCGAAACGCTGATCCTGGATCTGTTGAACGTATAAAAAAATCGAAAGGAGAAAACATGAATCTGAATGTACAGACAGCGCCCGTTACAAGGCTGTCCTCGGACGGCAATACGGCAAACGAGGGCGTGAAGAATGTGGATCTTATGCAGGCAAAGGTGAGCTTTTCCGATTTGCCGCAGTCGGCGGAGGATATCGCATCCGCGGACAGGAGTGGCGCAAACGGAAAATTCGTGACCATGGCACTTGCCATCGCAAGCTTTGCCTGCTGGACGCCCGAGACGCAGGAGAATTGTTATGCCATGCTGGCTGAGTTGCTCAATTCGCCCACCTGCGGCATCACCTTCAACAACTTCGGAAAACAGTTTGTTAAGGATCGCATGATGCAGAACAACAAATACCCCTACCTCGGCAATGCGTACTTTGACGGGGCGACGCCGGCAAACGGATACACGCCCTTAGAGCCGCGGATCGTGACGTTGGAGGAGTATGTGTACAATCTGCCGCCGTCCACCATGTACGGTCCGACACTCACCATCGAGCGGGTGGTGACAAGGTTTCAGGGCGCGGATACGGAACGGTATATGGATCTGTATGAGGATCCCAAGGACGGAAAGTGGTATATCTGGAGCGATACCTACAAGGGACTGCTGGCCGATATCAAGCCGTGCTAGCATGCGTTACAATGAAAGGAGAAAAATATGTTTCAATTCAACAACCTCTTTGACAACCAGAATTTAACCTGCATCAATCAGCTCGGCTGCTTCCGCGTGCTCGAGCATCAGAAGGATCTCTCGGTTTCACCGTTTTCGGCCGAGACGGAGTATTTCGCCGCACAGATGAATGTGAAGAAGCGTCAGGTGCTCTGTGAGTTAAACGGCAACGGCGTGAAGCTGCAGGCGGGTGCCATGCAGTGGATCATCGGCAATGTCAATATGGCTACCGGTGTGACGGGCGGCAACTTCCTCGGCAAGATGGTCGGAGCAAAGGTGACGGGCGAGACCATGGCAAAGCCGGAGTATACCGGTCAGGGTTTCGTGATGCTCGAGCCGACCTACCGGCACATCATATTGATCGATGTGGCGCAGTGGGGCAATATCGTCCTGCAGGACGGTCTCTTCTTGGCCTGCGACAGCACGGTGCAGGATAAGGTGGTGGGCAGAAAGAATCTGTCCTCCGCAGTGCTCGGCGGAGAGGGACTGTTTAACTTAAGTCTGTCAGGACAGGGATTTGCAGCCTTGGAAAGCCCCGTACCGCAGCAGGAGCTGATCCAGTTCAACCTGCAGAACGATGTGGTAAAGATTGACGGCAACATGGCGATCGCGTGGTCCGGATCGCTGGAGTTTACGGTTGAAAAATCGACAAAGAGCCTGATCGGTTCGGCAGTTTCCGGTGAGGGCTTTGTCAATGTATATCGCGGCACAGGTTCCATTCTGATGGCACCGACTTCGAAATAAGGAGGCGCGCTATGGTACAAAACACGATGTTGGCGAGCGGGAATGTGACCGTCAAGTCACAGCTCGGTCAGATGCAGGTCGTGGAGTACGCAAGGGATATGAGCGTCTCCAAGCTCACCGCAAAGATCGAATATTACTGCTCCAAGATGAATGTGAACCGCCGGCAGCTCATGCTGAACTTAAACGGCAACGCCTTTACCGTACAGGCGGGCGCGATGCAGTGGATGGCCGGCGATATCAAAATGGGAACCGGGATCAAGGGTGCGGGAGATTTCTTCGGGAAATTCGTCGGCGCCAAGGTGACCGGGGAAAGTACGGCCAAACCGGTATACGACGGCTTCGGTCAGATGATGCTCGAGCCGACCTACCGGCATATCCTGCTCACGGATCTGAACGAGTGGAACGGGAGCGTGGTTTTGGACGACGGCCTCTTCCTCGCCTGCGATGCGGGTGTTCAGCAAAAGATCGTGCGCAGAAGCAATGTTTCCTCCGCGGTACTCGGCGGGGAAGGGATCTTCAATCTGAGCCTGAACGGCACGGGAGTCTGTGCATTTGAGAGCATTGTCCCGAGAGAAGAGATCATAGAGGTCACGTTGAACAACGACTGTATGAAGATTGACGGAAATATGGCGATGGCCTGGTCCGGCACGCTCGACTTCTCGGTCGAAAAATCCGCGAAGTCGCTGATCGGTTCTGCCGTATCGGGTGAGGGCTTTGTGAATGTGTACAGGGGAAGCGGCAAGATCTGGCTCGCTCCGGTGCTGTCCCACGGCTCTGCCGGAAAGACGAATCTAAGTGAGAACGCTTCCGCCGGACAGACCGGTACGACAGCCGGTAAGAACGGTCCGATGAATAAGCTGGAGAAATTTGCGAATTTTGTTGAGAAGTTCTCGTAGCGATCTAAAGATGAAAAAAGGTGACGGCCAAACTCCGTCACCTTTTTTGTGCAAAGAACCGTATCTCGTATTTTTATTTTGAACAACGGAAGAGAAGATCTTCCCACCGTCTGTCAACCTCAGCCTGGTACTGCTCGAGCAGCCCTTCGTTTTCGGGCTTGAACAGATGCTTGAAGCGGCCCTGAGTGCGAAGGAAGTCCTCGATCGGGAGCTTCTTCTTCGGCTCGTAGGTTAAGATCCACTGTCCATCGACCACCTCGAACAGCGGCCAGTAGCAGGTCTCCACCGCGAGCTTGCAGATCTCCATGATGTCGGATGCGTCGTAGCGCCAACCGCGCGGGCAGGGTGCCATGACATTTAGGAAGGCAGCGCCCGGCGTGTAGATCGCCTTTTCCGCCTTTTCGTATAAGTCCTTCATGGTCGTAAGCAACGTGGTCTGTGCCACATAGGGCACATCGTGATCCGCAATGATCTGTGCCAGGTCCTTGCGGTTTTGCATCTTACCGTTTGATACCTTGCCGACCGGTGTGGTGGTGGTATCCGCAAACATCGGCGTTGCGGAGGAACGCTGGATACCCGTGTTCATGTAAGCACCGTTGTCGTAGCAAACATATACGAGATCATGGTTTCTCTCCATGGCACCCGATAAGGACTGGAAGCCGATATCGTAGGTACCGCCGTCACCGCCGAAGGTGATGAATTTATAGGTCTCATCCAGCTTACCCTTCTTTTTTAACGCATGGTAAGCGGTCTCGATGCCCGAGAGGGTAGCACCCGCATTTTCGAATGCGTTGTGCATGTAGCTGTCTTCCCAGGCAGTGTAGGGGTACATGAAGGTGGATACCTCCATACAGCCCGTAGCATTGCCGATCACGGCCTTATCGCCGGGCTTTAACGCGCGGAGCACCATACGTGCAGCAATGGTACCGCCGCAGCCGGCGCACATTCTGTGTCCGGGAGCAAGACGTTCGGGCTTGCTCATCACTTCTCTGAAATTATAAGCCATTTCCGTCTCCTCCTTACTTTCTCAGTCCGATATATCTAAACTGCTTGAAGGGCTTTGTGCCTGCTTCAAACTCCATCAGGTCGTTGTAGATCGCTTCCGCATCCTCCACCGTGTAATCGCGGCCGCCGATGCCGTAGAAGTTGTTGACTACGGTTGCCTTACAGCCCGCATCCATCAGGGCTGCTTTAAGCTCCGAGCCTAAGGGGCCGCCCATGCCGGAAAAGCTCTCGGCGCGGTCCATGATGGCGATGGCCTTTGCATCCTTTAACGCCGCTGCAAGTTCCTCTCCCGGGAAGGGACGGAACACGCGAACTTTGATCATGCCGGCTTTTACGCCCTTTGCACGAAGCTCGTCCACGGCATCCTTTGTGGTGCCTGCCGCACTGCCCATGATCACGATGACGTACTCGGCATCTTCCATATGGTATTCCTCAAACAGGCCGTAGCTTCGGCCGGAGATCTTTTCAAATTCCTTTGCCACATCCAGGATGACCTTCTTGGCATTCTTCATTGCGATGCGCTGGTTCATCTTGGTCTCCATATAAAACGGAGAGTTTGCATAAGGTCCGATCGCCATGGGCATCTCGGGATTTAAGAGGTAGTTTTCGGGTTCGTAGCTTCCGACGAAGCTCTTTACCTTTTCATCCTCAATGAGCTCGATGTTCATCACGGCGTGGCTTGTGATAAAGCCGTCCTGACAAACCATCATGGGAAGCTTCACATCCGGGTGCTCCGCAATGCGGAAGGACTGGATGTAATTGTCGTATGCCTCCTGATTGGTCTCGGCATAGATCTGCAGCCAGCCGGAATCACGCGCGCCCATACTGTCGGAGTGATCACAGTTGATGTTGATCGGTCCCGTTAACGCACGGTTAACAACCGCCATGACAACAGGGAGTCGATCGGAGGCTGCTACGTAGAGCACCTCCCACATGAAGGCGAGACCGCAGGAGGAGGTTGCCGTGATGGCTCTCGCTCCGGCTGCGCAGGCACCCATGGTCGCACTCATGGAGCTGTGCTCGGACTCTACCGGGATGAATTCCGTATCGATATCGCCGTTTGCGATAAAGGTGGAAACCATCTGCGGGATCTCGGTGGAGGGGGTGATGGGGAACGCCGCCATGACGTCCGGATTCACCTGCCTGATAGCGTAGGCAACTGCTTCGTTGCCGGACATTCTCTCTCGAATAGACATGCTAGATTCCCTCCTTCATCGTGATCGCTTTAAAGGGGCATACCTTAGCGCAGATGCCGCAGCCCTTGCAGTGGTCGTAGTCAAAGTCCTCGCGCTTGCCGTCCTTGACCGGGATGGAGCTGTCCGGGCAGCACGGGGTGCAGAGTAAGCACTGTGTGCACTTGTCCCAATCCACCACCGGAGTCTCGGTGCGCCACTCGCCGGTGGTGAATTTCCGGGCGCCGCCTCCACCGTAGATCTGGTTGCCGGGGGTGATGTCGTAATAGGGGCTCTTTTCATTGATCTTTGTAACGTCTGTTGCCTTGCTCATTACGCCACCTCCTTAATGTATCGGCACGCGCCGCTGCGCGTCACCTGCCCAGTCGTCGGTGGGCATGCAAGAAATGATTTCATCATTTGCCCACCTCCTCAAACGCCATTTTCAGGGCTTTCATATTACCCTCGATCACTTCGGGCTTCTTTGCGAATTTATGCTTGTATGACGCCTCCATCTGGGAGAGGAAGACCTCCTTGTCCATCACGCCGGTCACCTTGACGATGGCTGCGAGCATGGGAGAGTTCGGGAAGTAT
>CACZPL010000190.1 GCA_902783015.1 uncultured Lachnospiraceae bacterium | reverse complement strand
TACAGGAATGTTCGTGAGAGCGTCCTCCGGTGGTAGCGGAATCGGCGGAAGGATTGCTCTTATTATTTGGTGTATATTTTTTCTGCCCGTCGGAATACTTTCATTTCTACATTTCAATTGTCAAGGAATCAATAAAGGGTTAGCGGAAAGCTGAAAATGACTTAAACATTCGTTTTGGACGATTTGGGGATATTCAGTCTGTTAATGGAGCTTCGAGTGTGGTATATTATTCGTGGTACATAAACAGATTATCTTGGAATTAAATGTACGATGGGGGATAAGAAAAATGATCAGGGAAGTTAAAAGGGACGATGTTCCCGTATGTGTAGATATTATAAGAAACAGCTTCAAAACCGTAGCTGATGAATTTGGATTTACCATAGATAATGCTCCGAGATTCACTGCATTTGCAACTACGGAAGAGCGTTTGTATCAGCAAATGGATAACGAGCCGCGTCTGATGTTTGTATATGAACAACAAGATGTTATATGCGGATACTACTCTTTACTGATGCAGGATAATAATGAGTGTGAGCTCAGCAATCTGGCAGTCCTTCCCGAATACAGACACGATGGAATCGGCAAGAGATTATTGGAACATGCATATGAGACAGCAAGAGATCAAGGATGCAAGCTCATAAACATAGGAATTGTTGAAGAAAATACAAAGCTTAGAAAATGGTATGAACAGAATGGAGCTGTACATACCGGAACCAAGAAATTTGATTTCTTTCCGTTTACGTGCGGATATATGGTAAAAGAACTATAACATTATGAAGAAAACACGAAAGAAAAAGAAAAAATTGAAAATCGGAAGCACTTGGCGCTTGCTGATGCTTGTGGGACTTGTAATCCTGCTCATGCTGTTGATCGTTTATATCACGCTGAGCAGAGCAAAACGCGAGCAGGCATATCAGACGTCGGACCTTCTGATCGACCAGATCGAAAATGTGATCCACGGCAATGAACGCAAGGAGCAGTCGCTCACGGACTCTTTGAAGGAGAGCTATATTTCTAAGGCCAAGGCGGTGGCGTTCATTATCGATAATATTCCCGAGACGGAATATAATCTGGAAGAGCTGAAACGGATCGCAAAGCTGATGTCCATCGATGAGATCCATCTGTTTACGGCGGAGGGCGAGATCTACAGCGGAACCGTGCCGAAGTACTATGGTTATACCTTTGATTCCGGGGATCAGATGGCATATTTCAAGCCGATGCTCGAGGATAAAAACCTCTCCATGTGTCAGGATGTCACGCCGAACACGGCGGAGAGCAAGCCGATGATGTACGCGATCTGCTGGAATGACAGCGGAACCCGCATCATCCAGGCCGGAATCGAGCCAAAGCGCCTGATCGAGGAAATGCAGAGCAACGAGATATCGCAGGTGGTTGCCAATATCCCGGCCTACGAGGGTGTGGATATACTGGTTGCGAATCTTGAAACCAAGAAAATCATGGGAGCTACCGAAACGGAGTTTATCTCGAAGGACTTGTCGGATATCGGTCTGAATGAGGACGCGGAAGCAGGCGGCACCGTGACCCATTTCACCGCAAATGTTGACGGTAAGAAATCCTATTGCGCAATGCGCGGTATGGATAATTATATCATTGCGATCGCACAGGAAAAGGCGAAGGTCCTCGCGGATATTCCGTTTACGCTGTTCCTGATCTTTGTCTATCTTATGCTCGCGGCGATCACGCTGGCAATCGTCGTAAAGCGTATGACAGACAGAAGGGAACGCATACAGGCAATTTCCGAGCGGGCGATCGCGGCCAGTCAGGCAAAGACCTCCTTCCTGTCCAACATGAGCCATGAGATCCGTACGCCGATCAACGCGATCCTCGGTATGAACGAGATGATCATGCGAGAAAGCGACGAAACGGATACGGATATTCGCATGTACTCGCAGAGTATCAAAACGGCGGGCAATACGCTGCTCGGACTTGTGAATGATATTCTCGACTTCTCCAAGATCGAGGAAGGAAAGCTGGAGATCATCCCCGTGGATTATGACCTTTCCGCGACCTTGAACGATCTGGTTAATATGATCAAGACCAGACTGGATGACAAGGGCCTGTACTTAAAGCTTGATTTTGACAAAAATATGCCCAGAATGCTGCACGGAGATGAGATCAGGATCAAACAGATCATCACGAATATCCTGACAAATGCCGCAAAATATACGGAAGCGGGCAGTGTGACCTTCAGTATGTCATATGAAAGACTGAAAGATGATCTCGGCACGATTCTTTTGAAGGTTTCGGTTAGGGACACCGGAATCGGTATCCGGCAGGAGGACATTGAAAAGCTGTTCTCGCGCTTTGAACGTATCGAGGAAAAGCGAAACCGGAGCATAGAGGGAACGGGGCTCGGTATGAACATCACCCAGATGCTGCTTGATATGATGGGCAGCACACTGGAGGTTGAAAGCGAATACGGAGTAGGATCGACGTTCAGCTTTTCCATCCGCCAGCAGGTTGTGAAATGGGACCCCCTCGGAGATTACGAGGAAACCTGGAGGCAGTCGATCAAAGAGATGTCCGCATATAAGGAGAAGCTTGTGGCTCCGGATGCGGAGATCCTGGTGGTGGATGACAACAGCCTGAATATCATGGTATTCACGAGTCTTTTAAAACAGACACGGATTAAGATCGATAAGGCCTCGAGCGGGAACGAAGCCATCAATTATGCCATGAACAAGCATTACGATATCATCTTTCTCGATCACATGATGCCTGAAAAGGATGGTATCGAGACGCTGCACGAGATAAAGGAAAACCCGATCAACTCGAATCCTGATACGCCCTATATCTGCCTGACGGCGAATGCGATATCAGGCGCAAGGGAAGAGTATATCAAAGAGGGCTTTGACGACTATCTTACTAAGCCAATCATTTTTAATGAGCTTGAAAATATGCTGATCAAATATCTGCCGGAGAGCAAGATCCTGAAGGAACGCGAGGATGAGGGCGAGACAGAGGAGTCTGAGACGGCACAGGAGATTCCGGAAAGCTTCCGTGAGCTCAACAATGCCGGGATCAACGTGTCTGTCGGAATAGAATACAGCGGAGATGTAGAAGCGTACCGTTCCGTGCTTGAGTCGTTCTATACATCTTTTGACAGCAAAAAAGAAGAGATAGAAGCGTATTACCAAAAAGAAGACATTGAAAATTATACCATAAAGGTTCACTCGTTAAAGAGCGCGGCACGCATCATAGGCGCCACGGAATTCGGCGAAGAGGCGCAGATGTTGGAGGATGCCGGCAAGCGGCGTGATCTTGATTATATTAATAAGCATCATGAGGACGTTTTTGCAAAATACGATGCGCTGAAGCAGCCGATTGAAAACGCGTTGGGCGTGAAGGAAGAGACCCAAAGCGGCGAAGCGGCGGGAGAGCTTATAGACGGTTCCCTTTTGACCGAGTTATATGAAAAATTGAGGGACGCAGCGAAAGATGATGACTTTCTCGGGCTGGAACAGACGATGGAGAAATTAAAGGCTTACCGGATCCCCGAGGGGGAGCAGGAGCGCTTTCATGCGCTTGAGAAAGCGGTGGACGAGCTGGAATATGAGGAGATCTTAAACCTGCTCGCCGAATAAAGATACTATGAAAATAAAAAAGATCATGGCAGTGCTTGGCGGAGTGCTGCTTTTGGGGCTTGCTGCCTGCGGTTCCCCGAAGAACGCAAAACAATTGAAGAAGGAAGCGGAGCGGCAGTACGGCCCGTGTACCATTGTCTCCGAGGAGAAGAGCGAGAAGGGGACCAAGCTGGTGCTGCATGATGAGCTGCAGGATTTTGATTACACCTATACAAGCTATATGAGCGAGATCAATATTGACGGGACGAGCTTCGGCAGCCTGCCATCCTCGGGCAATAATTTCGAGGTCAGCCTGTATCAAAAGGTGACAGCGGATCACAAGCAGGAGCTTGATTCGATTTGCGAAAAAAACGGGTGTACCTGGCAGGTGAACCAAGATGAGCTTCTGGTGGTGCTTATGGCACCGGATGAAGGGACCGCAAAAAAGGTCGCTACGGAAATCGCAAAAATCTTAGAACCGGAGAACAAGAAGAATCGCCTGGACGGAAAGCTGATCATGGCCTGCGGAAACAAGGAGGCGGACTGGTGGCACAATGATCGTTACGGCAGTGTGAAGCTACCGGACATCAAGTGGAGAACCACGGAGGATGAGCGCGTCGATGAATATATCGAGCGTGCGCATATGTTTACCGACCCGAAGGCCGAGTATATCAGAACGGAAAAGAAAACTTTCCGGGATACAGGTGCGGAACTGAATCGTGTGGTGAGTACGCTGGGAGATACGTATCCGACGGATATGAATTCTCCTGTCACCTTCTACTACTTCCGCAGTGAGAAAGGACAGGAGTATTATATATGCGATTTCTTATACTACGATGAGGATCATTACGAGTATAACTGGTACACTACGTACAAGTAGTGTAAAAAT
>CACZPL010000189.1 GCA_902783015.1 uncultured Lachnospiraceae bacterium | reverse complement strand
CCGCAGCGAAGGACTCAGCCGCAGACACAGACTCGTTTGAAAAAACGTGCGGACAGAGCACTTGCTTTCAATTTCGGCTATACGGTGTTTGTGGTTGCTGCCGTGATGATCATGGTGGGTGCCTGCGCAATGATGCTCAATATGCAGATGGGAATCGATGAACAAAAGTCAAACCTCGTCTCGCTGGAACGCCAGATCGAAGAGATCCAGACGGACAACGAGGCAAAGCGTATGAGACTTGAAAATATGTACTCGATTGAAGATATCCGCAGGATCGCAACCAGCGAGCTTGGGATGGTGTATGCTAAGAAGGGACAGATCATCTATTATGAAACTGCCGACGAGGACTACGTGAAGCAGAACATGGATGTCCCGGAGGCAAAATAGGAATGGCTGCAAAAAAGAAGACGAAAAAGTTTCTCGGGAATATGAAAAAAAGGCTGCTGATTGCTGTACTGCTTTTTATGGCAGCCTTTGTTGTTATTGCGGGTTGGATCGTATATCTGAACGTCAAGCACGGGGCGGAGTACAAGGAAGCGGTCATGGTGAACCAGAACTACACCAGTGAGCCGATCAAGTACAAGCGCGGTGATATTTTGGATACCAACGGCACGGTTTTGGCCACGAGTCAGAAGGTGTACGATCTTGTATTAGAGCCCTTTAACATCGTGGAATACGAGTACCAAAAGGAGATCACTGTCAATGCGCTGATCAAGTATTTCGGGCTGACGGAATCGGAGATCGCCGGTTATCTGTCTGATCCGGAATCAAAGTACAAGCCGACGGACAAAAAGAAGATTCCCTACGATGTCGTAAAACCGTATCTGGACTATCTCGAAACGGACGAGGGGTACTATGTGCGCGGCGTGGTGCTCGAGGAACGCTATACCCGTGTTTATCCGAACGGAGAACAGGCCTGCCATCTTCTCGGGTTTATGACCGGAGATGACGGCGCTTACGGCTTGGAATACAACTACGACGATGTGCTTTCCGGTACGAACGGAAGGATTTACTCCTACTACAACGAGGAGCTCGGAAGATCGCAGGAGATCGAGCTTCCCACCAACGGCAACAACGTCGTGACGAGCATTGATATCAATGCGCAGAAGATCGTGCAGCAGAATGTGGAAAACTATATGAACACCGAGGGCGCAAAAAACGTCTCGGTGCTCGTGATGGATCCGAAGACCTGCCACGTCATCGCGCTTTATAATTCACACAATTTTGACCCGAATGATGCCTATGATCTGAAGGCCTGCAGATACCAGTTCGAATCCGAAGAAGAGTATCAGGCCTTTTTGGCGACGGATTCCGATGCCGCCCACGTGGAAGCACTGGAAAATGTATGGCATAACTTTATCGTAAGCGATGCCTTTGAACCCGGCTCCACATATAAGACCTTTACGATCTCGGGCGCTTTGGAGGATAACGTGATCACGCCGGAGACTCCGCTTTACTGCGACGGCGGCGAGCAGAAGGATACCTATTATATCAAGTGCTGGTATGCGGACTACGGTTGCCACGGCGCGGAGACACCCGGAGACGCGCTGGCAAACTCCTGTAACGATGCGCTGATGCAGATCGCGGTCAAGGAGGGTGCCGGAACCTTCGACAAATATCAGAAGCTGTTCGGCTTCGGTGCCAAGACCAGAATTGACATTCCCGGCGAGCAATCGTCGTTCTATATTTATCACGAGGAGGATCTGAACGTCACGGAGCTTGCGACCTCGTCCTTCGGACAGGGCGTGACCTGCACCATGATCCAGCTGGCTACGGCGTTTTCCTCCGTAATCAACGGCGGATACTATTATCAGCCGAGTGTGGCAAAGAGGATCGAGGACGAAAACGGGAACGTGGTGGACGCCATGGATCCCGTGCTGGTGCGCAAGACGATCTCCGCCGACGTGTCGGAGGAGATGCGCAAGGAGCTACAGGGTGTGGTGGAACGCGGTACGGGAACAAAGGCGGCTGTTGAGGGCTACGCCATCGGCGGAAAGACCGGAACGGCGGAGAAGCTTCCCCGCGGTAACGGTAAGTATCTGATCTCCTTTATCGGATTTGCTCCGGTGGAGGATCCCCAGGTCGTGGTCTACGTGGTCGTGGATGAGCCGAAGGTGGAGGATCAGGGTAATTCTTCGGCAGCCTCCTATCTGTTTGCCGATATCGCAAAGGACCTCTTCCCATATCTGAACATTTACCGTGCGGGAGATGAGTACAAGGTTAATGTGGCGAACGCCGTGGATGAGGAAGCGCATCCGATCTATGAGGGTGAGGCTCCGAAGAACGACGTGGCCGGCGGAGATGAAAATCCTTACGTGCAGGAGGAGATGGCCGACGCGCAGGAGACCACCGAGGAGCTGGTGGACACGGACGGCGACGGGGTGCCGGATACCCCGGCGTCACAGGTGGAGTGGACGCCGGAGGAGGAATCCTACGAAGAGGAATACTATGAGGAAGAAACCTGGGATGAGACCTGGGAAGAATAGACAGAGGAGACTTCATGAAAGAGTATAAGCATATTCTGGTGGCAGGGGCCGGCGTAAGCGGCATCTGCGCATCAAAGCTGATCGCAAGAAATAAGATCAGAGCGACCCTGTTTGACGAGAACAAAAAAGGTGCTCTGACAGAGGAGAGCCTTTGGAATAAATTGGGTGAGGATGCTGACCGAGATCTGATCAGTCTTCACCTCGGGGAGCTGACGGATGCGCTGCTTTCGGACGTGGATTGCATGGTGATCAGCCCGGGTATCTCACTCGAAGTGCCCTTTGTGGAAAAGGTGCGCGCAGCAAAGATAGAGATCATCGGCGAGATCGAGCTTGCCTGGCAGTTTGAAAAGGGCAGCGTAGCTGCGATCACGGGAACCAACGGAAAGACGACCACCACGACGCTTGTCGGGGAGATCATGAAGGCGGCCAACCCGGAGACCTTTGTGGTGGGCAATATCGGGATCCCGTATACGAGCGTTTGTGACCGAACAACGGAGCATTCCGTTTCCGTGGCGGAGATCAGCAGCTTCCAGCTTGAGACGATAAAGAGCTTTCATCCGCGTGTGTCCGCGGTGTTAAATCTGACACCGGACCACATGGACAGACATCACACCTTTGACAATTACGCAAACTGTAAATTCGATATCGCAAAATATCAGACAGAAGAGGATTACTGCGTGCTAAACGCCGACGACGAGGAAACCGTAAAGCGCGCCGATCGCTTGAGCTGCAAAAAGATCTTCTTTTCGAGACTCACCGAGCAAAAGAACGGCGTGTATGTGAAGAACGGAAATGTGGTGATCGACCATGACGGAAATGCGGAAACAGTGATGCCGCTTTCCGATTTCAAGCTGCTCGGCAGCCATAACGTGGAAAACCTGCTCGCCTCCGTGGCGATCAGCTATTACATGGGAGCGGATATCGCTACCATCGCGCGCGTCTGCTCTGAGTTCAAGGGTGTTGCCCACAGGATCGAATTCGTGCGCAGCTTGGACGGCGTGAACTACTACAACGATTCAAAGGGTACCAATCCGGATGCGGCGATCAAGGGCATCCGTGCCATGGACAGGCCGACACTGTTGATCGGCGGTGGCTATGATAAAAAGATTCCCTTTGATGACTGGATCCTTGCCTTTGACGGCAAGGTAAAGCGGCTCGTTCTGATCGGGCAGACAAGGGAGATCATCGCGGATTGCGCAAGGTCTCACGGCTTTACTGAGATCGCGTTTGCGGAAAGCCTTGAGCAGGCAATCGACGACTGTCGCGCCCATGCCGAGGCGGGAGATGCGGTGCTCTTATCACCGGCCTGCGCGAGCTGGGGTATGTTTGACAATTATGAACAGCGCGGAGATATGTTCCGCGATTATGTGAATCAATTCTAAAAAACGTAGGAGCTTTTTGTATGGCAAGGGGAAGAGGAAAAGAGACACTGAGGCTGCGTGTCAAGGGCGGCTACCTGGATCATCAGGTAGTCTTCCTTGTAATGACTTTAACGTGCTTCGGGATCCTGATGGTCTACAGCGCAAGCAGCCATAAGGCTATGGTGATCGGCACCACGAGCATGGCCATCGCCACAAAGCAGGCGGCGCTTGCGGGCATCGGCCTTGTTGCCATGTACATCGCCTCGGTGTTTAATTATGAGCTGTTCAGAAAGCTTTCTACTGTCTTAATGATCGCGTCCGTGTCGCTTTCCGTTCTGGTGTTCATCATCGGAACGGCAAGCCATGGATCGATGCGTTGGATCCCGCTCGGACCGGTGCAGTTCCAGCCCTCCGAGGTCGCGAAATTTGCCATCGCGGTCTATGTGGCGGACCGGTGCGTCCACTACCCTAGCAGACTGACGGATCCGCGCGGAGTCTTAAAAATCCTGGCACTTCCCGTGGCCAATACGCTCTTGATCGCGAAGGAAAACTTAAGTACCGGCGTGATCTGCTTTGGGATCGCGCTCGGGATCGTATTTGTCGCAAGTCCGAAGACCAGATATACCGTGATTGTGATGATCGCCGGTGCGATCGGAGCTTTTTTGATGATCAAGCTGGCCGGCTACCGCAGTGACCGTATCACGAACTGGCTGCATCCGGAGGAATCCGGAAAGGGAAGTCAGATCATGAACGCACTCTATGCGGTGGGGTCGGGCGGACTGTTTGGCAGAGGTCTCGGACAGAGTATTGAAAAGACAAAGCTGCCCGAGGCAAACAACGATATGATATTTTCCGTGATCTGCGAGGAGCTCGGCATTTTCGGAGCTGTTTGCGTGATCGCGCTTTTTGCTATGCTTGTGATCAGAATGAACCTGATCGCAAGGGATTCGAAGGATCGCTTCGGCGGTCTGATCGTTTCGGGAATCCTGGTTCAGATCGCGGCACAGGCCATTCTCAACATGGGCGTTGCCACGAATCTCTTACCGAATACCGGTATGGCGCTTCCGTTCATCAGCTCCGGCGGTACTTCGATCATCGTGTTGATGGCGGAGGTCGGCGTGTGTCTGAATGTATCGAGGCAGGGAGTTCCCTATGAGAAAGTAAGGATACCGGAAGGGAGGCGGGAGCGCGCATGAAAAAAATGAAAAAGATCATAGTGCTGGCCGCGATCCTTGTAGTGCTGTTAGCTGCTCTTTACGTGCAGAGCTTCGAACTTCTGACCATCAAGGTTGTGGGAAACGAAGCAACTTCGGCGGAGGCGATAGAGCAGGCGGTGCGTGAGTATGCGCCCTTAAACAACACACTGCTGCTGTGGGCAAAGGGCAAGTTCCGGCCGATGGAGGATGTGCCCTTTGTCAGCAAGGTGGACATCGACATCGAAGGCAAAAACGAGATCACGGTGACCGTGTACGAAAAGTCCCTGGCGGGCTGCGTGGAATACATGAACGGCTATGTGTTTTTCGACAAGGACGGCATTGTGCTGGATGCGAGCGATCACATGATCGCAGGCGTGCCTTGTATTCACGGGCTTTCCTTTGCATCCTGGGAGATGGGTGAACGGCTTCCGGTCACGGACAGGAGCAAGTTCAATTCCATCCTGAGCATCACGCAGCTGGTGGAAAAGTACAAGCTGCAGATCGACGGGATCCGGTTTACGCCCGAGGATGAGATCGTGCTGATCCACAGAGGGATCGAGATCGAGCTCGGCGACGGGGAAAATCTGCCGATCCAGATGATGAACCTTACGGCCATCCTGGACGGACTAGGAGACAGAGAGGGCGTTTTGTACATGAAAGATTTCTCTTCGGAGAACGAAACAGCGAGCTTTTCAAAGAAATAATCATAGAAATAAGGAAATTTCCTATTGATTATTTCTTGAAAAACATATAAAATGGAACCAATAATGCGTACTTTGGAGTATTGTACGTATCAATCGCAGGCAACAGAAAGTATTTTTTTGAAGGAGGAGAAGACCTTGCTTGAGATAAAATCAAACGATGAAAAGACCCCTGCACGCATCCTTGTGATCGGTGTGGGCGGAGCAGGTAACAATGCTGTTAACAGAATGATCGATGAAAATGTGGAAGGTGTGGAACTGATCGCGATCAACACCGACAAGCAGATCCTTTCTCAGAGCAGAGCGACCACCAAGATCCAGATCGGCGAGAAGCTGACCAAGGGACTCGGCGCAGGCGCAAAGCCGGAGATCGGTGCAGGCGCGGTGGAAGAAAATCGTGAGGAGATCACCGACATCATGAAGGACGCCAACATGGTATTTGTCACCTGCGGTATGGGCGGCGGTACCGGTACCGGTGCAGCACCGGTTGTGGCAGAGATCGCCAGAAACCTGGGTATCCTCACCGTCGGCGTTGTGACAAAGCCGTTCTCCTTCGAGGGTAAGCCGCGTATGAACAATGCGGTGAACGGTATCGCAAAGCTGAAGGAAAATGTAGATACACTGATCGTCATTCCGAACGACAAGCTTCTCCAGATCTGTGACAAGCGTACAAGCATCCCGGATGCCTTAAAGAAGGCAGACGAGGTTTTACAGCAGGGTGTACAGGGTGTGACCGACCTGATCAACAAGCCGGGTCTGATCAACCTTGACTTTGCGGATATTCAGACAGTCATGAGAGATAAGGG
>CACZPL010000188.1 GCA_902783015.1 uncultured Lachnospiraceae bacterium | reverse complement strand
GGGCACAGGGCCTGCGTTCATATTTGTGCCCGGGTTTGCGAAGTTGTACGGTGATGATGGGTCCATTCCCGGTGCCGGAGTGCTTTGGGACATGTCCGTGCCCGGAATCGGACCGTCGTAAGAGTTGCTGTTCATATTCGGATCCATGATGGTTCCTCCCTTTCTTCATGTATTGCATCATCATATCATATTATTTCGAAAAATGCTATCATCATCTCGGCGGAACCCCACTTGAAACCGACTTCGAAATATGATAAAGTATTGTGCAGTATATCCTATGAAACGGAGTGTGCCATGAACACGGAACAACAGACCATCACGGAACATTTTGACCGCGCAGCGCAGCTGTTGCGGGACAACTATAACGAAGAAAAGATTTTCGACATGTCCATCGAGGACAAGGTGCCCAATCGCGACACCATCGTGTCCGTCATCGAGGACCTCAAAAAGATCACCTTTCCGGGGTATTTCGGCTCACGCAATCTGACCTACGTCAACAAGGAAGGTTTTGCGGCCACCGTGCTCGCGGAGATTTTCGAAAAGCTGTACAAGCAGATCAAAAACGCCCTTTCCTATGTGGAAAAAATCGAAGATTGCGAGGAGCTCGCAAGCAGATCCGAGTGGCTGGCGCTCGAGTTTATCGACAGGATCCCGGCCACCCAGGCCATGGTATTGAAGGATGTGCAGGCCGTGTTTGACGGGGATCCGGCAGCCAGGGACAAGGAGGATGTCATCTTCTCTTATCCGGGGCTTTATGCGACCTTTATCTACCGGTATGCGCATGAGCTCTACAGTCTCGGCGTGCCTTATATTCCGCGGATCATGACGGAGCAGGCACACAGCAGGACCGGAATCGACATCAATCCGGGTGCCACCATCGGGGAGTACTTCTGCATTGACCACGGTACCGGTATCGTGATCGGTGAGACCACCACGATCGGCGATCATGTCAAGATCTATCAGGGCGTGACGCTGGGTGCGCTTTCCACCAGAAAGGGGCAGGCGCTCTCCGGCAAGAAACGTCATCCCACCATCGAGGATCATGTGGTGATCTACGCAAATGCCACCGTGCTCGGCGGCGACACCGTGATCGGGGCCAACTCGGTCATCGCCGGCAACACGTTTATCACCGCATCCATTCCGGCCAATGCCAGAGTCATGACAGCCATGCCGGAGCTGGATATACAAAATATGTAAGTCGTTTTGCTTATGAAACCCGAGGAGGGTTCTTAGATACTATTACGGTAAGGAGATTACAGATCAATGAAAGAGCTGATGTTGGGAAACAAGGCTTTTGCCCGCGGACTCTACGAGGCCGGCTGCTGCTTTGTTTCAAGTTATCCGGGTACCCCGAGTACCGAGATCACGGAGGAGGCCGCCAAGTACGATGAGATCTACTGCGAGTGGGCTCCGAACGAGAAGGTTGCCATGGAGGCGGCCTTCGGCGCGAGTCTTGCCGGCAGACGTGTATTCTGCGGCATGAAGCATGTAGGCTTGAACGTTGCGGCCGATCCGCTTTATACCATGTCCTACACCGGAGTCAACGGCGGTGTGATCATCGGCGTGGCCGATGATGCGGGCATGCATTCCTCACAGAATGAACAGGATTCGCGGCATCACGCCATCGCATCCAAGGTACCGATGCTCGAGCCCTCGGACTCCGCCGAGGCGCTGGAGTTTGTGAAGCTCGCCTACGAGCTTTCCGAGGAGTACGACACACCGTTTATCATCAAGATGTGTACCCGTGTGGCACATTCCCAGTCGGTGGTAAAGACCGGGGAGCGTGTGGTTCCGGAGAAAAAGGCATACGAAAAGAATATCCCGAAATACGTGATGATGCCCGGCAATGCCATCAAGCGGCACCCCTTTGTGGAGGAGCGCATGAAGAAGCTGGCCGACTGGGCGGAGACCGCGAGCATCAACCGTGTGGAGCAGGGGGATACGAAAATGGGTATCATCACCTCCTCCACATCCTATCAATATGTGAAGGAAGTATTCGGGGATACCGTGTCCGTCCTGAAGCTCGGCATGGTGAACCCGCTGCCGGAAAAGCTGATCAAAGACTTTGCCGCCAAGGTGGAAAAGCTGGTGGTGGTAGAAGAGCTTGATCCGATCATCGAGAATCACTGCAAGGCCCTGGGGCTTACCGTGTCCGGCAAGGATGTGCTCCCGATCTGCGGAGAATTTTCGCAGAATCTCCTTCGAAGCGCCTTCGGAAAAGAAATCCCGGATGTGCGCGCCGTGGAGGATGCGATCCCCATGCGTCCGCCCGTGATGTGTGCGGGCTGTCCGCACCGCGGCCTGTTTTACGCGTTAAACAAAAACAAGTGCACCGTGCTCGGCGATATCGGCTGCTATACATTGGGCGCCGTGGCGCCGCTTTCCTCCATCGACATGACGCTCTGCATGGGCGGCTCCGTGTCGGCCATCCACGGCTTCAACAAGGCCGGTGAGGGGGAGAACGAAGGAAAGACCGTGGCCGTGATCGGCGACTCCACCTTTATGCACTCAGGCATGACGGGACTGGCAAACATCGCTTACAACCAGAGCAATTCCACGGTGATCATACTCGACAATTCCATCACCGGTATGACGGGACATCAGCAGAACCCGACCACCGGTTACAATATCAAGGGCGATCCGGCGGGCAAGATCGATCTCGAGGCACTGTGCAAGGCCATGGGCTTTACCCGTGTGCGCGTGGTGGATCCCTATGATCTTGCGGCCTGCGATGCGGCGATCAAGGAGGAACTCGCCGTGGACGAGCCGTCGGTCATCATCTCTCGCAGACCCTGCGCTTTGTTAAAATACGTGAAGCACAATCCTCCGCTCTGTGTGGACAAGGAAAAATGTATCGGCTGCAAGTCCTGCATGCGCATCGGCTGCCCGGCCATCTCCATGAAGGACGGCAAGGCACATGTGGACGAGACGCTCTGTGTGGGCTGCGGCCTGTGCGAGCAGCTCTGCCCGGTTCACGCATTTGAAAGTACGAAAAAGGAGGGAAAGTAAAATGGCGGAAACAAAAAATGTCATGATCGTCGGTGTGGGCGGTCAGGGTTCCCTTCTTGCAAGCAAGCTGCTCGGTCGTCTGCTCTTGGATGAGGGCTATGACGTGAAGGTTTCGGAGGTACACGGAATGTCGCAGCGCGGCGGCAGCGTGGTGACTTATGTGCGCTACGGCGAGAAGGTGTATTCGCCGGTCATCGACCGGGGAGAGGCCGATTATATCGTGAGCTTTGAGCTTTTGGAGGCGGCAAGGTGGCTGCCCTACCTAAAGAAAGACGGTCAGATCGTGACCAATATCCAGCAGATCGATCCCATGCCCGTGATCACGGGAGCCATGGAGTATCCTTCGGAGCTGGTAGAGAAGATGAAGGCAAGCGGCGCGAAGGTAGATGCGCTTGATTGCCTGGCACTTGCCGAGCAGGCAGGCTCCGCAAAGGCCGTCAACATTGTCCTCATGGGTAGATTGTCGCATTACTTCGATATTCCCGAGGAGGCGTGGCTCGCGGCGATGGAAGCCATCGTGCCCGCAAAGTTTTTGGAGATGAACAAAATTGCGTTCGGGCTTGGAAAGAACGCATAACAATATTCGGTGATTTTGAGCAGGCGGCCGTTTGGTGCGCAGCGAAGGATCCTGAAAGTATTTTTTAAAGGAGTAACACAATGGAACACTACTATCAACCGGAAATCGAATGTGCTTCCCCGGAAGAGATCCGGGCCATTCAAGACAAGAAACTCGTGGAGCAGGTGCAGCATGTCTGGGACCATGTGCCCTACTACAGAAAGAAGATGGAGGAAAAGGGAGTGAGCCCGGCGGATATACGGTCCGTGGACGATTTAAAGAAGCTGCCTTTCCTGTCCAAGTACGACCTGCGCGAGGCATATCCCTACGGATTGCTCGGCGTGGACAAGTCGGAGTGCGTGCGCATTCATTCCACCTCCGGCACCACCGGCAAACGCGTGGTGGCATTCTATACACAGGGAGATGTGGATCTCTGGGAGGAGTGCTGTGCGAGAGCCATCGTGGCGGCAGGTGGCACAAAGGAGGATGTGGTGCAGGTGGCGTATGGCTACGGCCTTTTCACCGGCGGCATGGGCCTGCATGGCGGCAGCCACAAGGTGGGTTCTCTGACGCTTCCCATGTCCTCGGGCAATACCGAGCGCCAGATCATGTTCCTGCGGGATCTGTCCGCGACCATACTGTGCTGTACACCGTCTTATGCGGCCTATCTGGGTGAGACCATGAAGGAGATGGGGCTCGGCCCCGATGACATCCCGCTCAAGGCCGGCATTTTCGGAGCGGAGGCATGGAGCGAGGAGATGCGCCGGGACATCGAGAAGACCATGGGGATCAAGGCGTATGATATCTACGGTCTGACCGAGCTTTCCGGTCCGGG
>CACZPL010000187.1 GCA_902783015.1 uncultured Lachnospiraceae bacterium | reverse complement strand
TTATGCCTTCGGGCGCTTTGCACCATACTTTGAACGTGCCTGACGTCTCTTAGCAACACCTGCGGTATCCAGTGTACCACGGATAATGTGGTATCTTGTACCGGGCAGGTCCTTTACTCTTCCACCACGGATCATAACAACGCTGTGCTCCTGAAGGTTGTGACCTTCACCGGGGATATAGCTTGTTACCTCGATTCCGTTGGAAAGACGAACTCTGGCGATCTTTCTAAGAGCTGAGTTAGGCTTCTTCGGAGTAGCGGTCTTTACTGCTGTGCAGACACCACGCTTCTGCGGTGATGCGGTTGCAGTCGGCTTCTTCTTAAGGGAGTTGTAGCTTCTTAAGAGTGCAGGTGCAGTAGACTTCTTCTCCACAGTCTGTCTTCCTTTACGAACTAACTGGTTAAATGTTGGCATGTTTTCACCTCCGTTCCAAAAATAATAGCCTGTCAGGGTATGGTTTTCCATTCCAAGACACGCTAGAATATTATATGTAATCGTTATTCGAATGTCAATATGTAATTTTGTTTTTTTCAAGAGACATAAGATACCGGATATGGTATAATCCATTTCAGTAGAATGAAAGCTGAAAGGAGGTGCGATCATGATCTGTCCGAATTGCGGAGCGTATCTGAACGAGGGTGCCGAATTCTGCGATGCCTGCGGGACCTTTATTCCGGTCGAAAAGAAAAAACCTGACGAACCCGGAAATCCGGTGCTCGACGCACTCTTCAATCAGCCCGTAGCCCCGCAGCCGCCTGCGGGCAAAAAGAGGCTTCCAAAAGCAAAAAAAGCAAACCCGCTCGCCGCACTGATCATAGCCGTTTTGGCCCTGATCATTGTCGTCTTTTTCGTGATCCTTCCGAATAAAGGCGTCCGCCGGAGCATTCCGGGTCTGCCGGACCCCGTACAGGAAGAAAACTATAAGTATTTCGAAAAGGACATCAACGGCTACGAGGTCTCCATCTACGCAACCTACTCCTACGAAATCGAGGCCCTGGTCGTCCATGTGAAAAACTACTACGGCATCAGCATGCAAAGCCGTCTCTCCCCGCGAGATGTGGCTCTGGCCTGGGGAAAGGTAGCGGAGCTCAACGATAAGGTTGATTTCAACTGGAAGCAGCACAACCGCTGGGTGCACTGGAGAATCAACAACTGGGAGGATCTGGCGCTGGTCGGCGGCGAGGACTATGTGAATTCTCACATTTCCAACAACCATCTGATCCCGGCCGACCGCTCCGTAAGGCGAAAGGTCAAACGGTTAAAGACCGGCGACCACGTAAAGATCAAGGGCTACCTCGTCAACGTGGATGCCGAAAACAAATCCGGAAAGGTCATGACCTGGGACAGCAGTACCACCCGCGACGACACCGGAGACGGTGCCTGCGAGGTCATCTACGTAACGGATATTCAATGGTTAAAATAAGATCTGCATTTGCTAGTCCAAATGCAGATCTTTAAATTTCAGTATTCTTAATACATGCTCATCAAGCTGTTCTTCCGAAACTCTTCCGCTTTTCACGGCCTCAAGTACCGCAAGATACGCTTCTTCATAGTTCTGCGGCATCAGCAGGATATCGTTCCCGGCTTCCAAAGCCATCACCGCCGCCTCGGACGGGCCGTATTCCTTTACGATAGCGCCCATGGCAAGGGAATCCGTCATCACAAGGCCCTCATAGCCGAGTTCTCCTCTGAGCTTCCCGGTAATCAGTTCCGCGGAAAGCGATGCTGGATAACCGTCGGTCGTCACCTGAGGAAGCAGGATGTGTGCCACCAGGATCGCATCCGTTTTCTCGTCATTTTCAAGATAAGGTACAAGCTCGCAATCCGTCATCTCCTGCCAGGTCTTGTCAAGCGTGACCACACCGTTGTGCGTGTCTCCGCTCGTTCCGCCCTGCCCCGGAAAGTGCTTCATGCAGCCCTTCATGCCCTGTGCGTGCAGTCCGTCCAAATAGCTTTCCGTAAGCTCCGCCACACGCTGCGGGTCACTTCCGAAGGCTCGGCTGCCGATCACCGTATTGCCGGAATTGGTCTTCACATCAGCCACAGGTGCCAAGTCCAGGGTAAACCCGTAGCCGGAAAGATAACTGCCGATGGTGCTTCCCGCCGCATAGGCCTCCTCCGCATCCTCGACACTCTCCATGCTTCCCACATAGTCCACATCAAAGTTGCCGTTTGCACCCAGTCTTCGGACACCGCCGCCCTCCTCATCGATACATAGGATCGGCGGGATGCTCTCGCATGCATTTAACTGCTCCACAAGCTCGGCAAGCTGCTCCGGTGTTTGGATATTATCCGCAAAGAGGCAAAAGCCGCCCGGCGGATATTCGGCAAGGAACGCCTCCATTTCTTCGCTCAGGGATGTGTAGCCGCCCCGCGCACCGTTGGTGCCGAGCAGGATTCCCGCGGCACTCTCAACACGGATGATGAACAGCTGGCCGACTTTTTCCTCCGGGGACATCTGTGAAAGATAGTCCTCATACGGATCCGGCGGAACAAGCGCCTCCGTCGTAATCTCTTCCGTAGTTGTCTCTTCTGTGGTGGTTTCTTCTGTCGTTGTCTCCTCCGTTATTGTTTCGGCCGCTGTCGTCTCCGTCATGCGTTTCTCGGTGGTTTCGGAGGCGCCGTCACGGCCGCAGGAGGCAAGCATCAGAAGCAGGAACACCAAACTTATGCATATGCTCTTCTTGTTGATCTTCATCGCAATTGTTTTCCGCATACCGGGCAGAAATTCTGTCCCTCGGTTATCTGCGCACCGCAGTCAGGACAATATGCCGGCTGTTGAGTCATCTGCGCTTTTTTCTTCTTGCCGTGCAGGATCGCAAAGACAGCCCCGCCGATGGCAAGCACCCATGCTGCTGCGATACCGATGATCGCAGCGATCGGGAAGCCGGATTTTTTCTCATCCTTATTTTTCTCCGAAGGTCCCCTGCCTCTCGCGGGTTCCTCCGTCGTCTCTTCCTCGGTATCGGTCTCCTCCTCCGTCGTCGTGAGCTCCTCTTCCGTGGTCACCGTCTCTTCCGTTGTGACCTCCTCCGTGGTCTGCTCCTGTCTGTCGTATTTCTCAAAGAAATCACTTTTTATACCTTCCGCCTCATCCGAAAGATCATCTGCGCCCTCTCTGTAGATGGACCAGTAATTCCTGCCGTCAAGCTCCTTTACGGTAAAGAGCGCATATCTGGTTTCATACTCATTGCCCATGGGACCGTCCGGATAGTACACCCTCTTGTAGGTTACCTGGAAACAGTCACCGACTCTCTCGATCCCGGTGACGTAGGCACCGTAACCGCCGCCGACTCCGCCGAGGGCTGCATAATAGTCCCCGTTTTGATAATACATGTAATCGCCGTCAAAGCTCTGAAGCTCTTTGATCTGTGCATCACTCAGATTGTAGATCTCCTTCAGCACACGCTCCAGGTTTTTCCCGTCAAGCTGAAGGTAAGATCCGTACATGGTCTTCTTCGGATCCTCGGTTGCGGCCGCACCGGCTGTCCAGGAGTCATACTTCACGATACTTCCCGGATACTTTTTCATATTTCTTCCGAGCATGGAAAGGTGCCAGAACATTGCGTCTTCGTCCGAAATGTCCGCGGACGCGGGATCGTAGTTCATCCCCCACCAGCTCAGCCAGCCGAGGAAATCGTCAAGCTCTCTGACCGCAGTCGGTGCATCCTCAAAGTAAAGAGCCGCATCCTCATATGCGGAAAGTTCCGAGATCAGCCAGTCAACCCCACCGGTTGTCACGCTTTCGTAGTTCTCAAATAACACAGACTGGCTGACATCCATTTCAAGTACAGCCTCCTTGCTGACACTGTCACCGTCCTTGCTGATCTTGTATAAACTCGAGTCACCCCAGGAGCACGCATACAGCGGGCCCTCATACCCCTCTGCGTAGCTTGCATAGAGAGAATCCGGAATGCTGCCGATGCAATTCACCTCGGCATCCCTCGCACTTCCCTGGGTATCCGTAAAGGAATACACATAGGTCGGGCAATAATCAGCTCCCATATATCCGTCAAAGAGGATGAGCTCCGGAATGCCATCCTTATCAATATCATAGATCACACCGGTCACATCATCCGCAGCGGTGTACTCCTCTTCTCCCGAAAGATAAGAACTGTAGATCAGAAACCTCTGATATGCCGCGCCCCAATTCGTGTTCGCGGTGATGCTCTTGTTGCTCCGAAGTGCCCTAACAAGTTCTTCTTGTGTGAAGCGAAGGTGCTGCGGGTCATCGATGCCCTCCGGGAGATCCGTTGTCTCAACCGACCGGTTTATCACCATCTCGGCATCCGAATCATAGGCCAGCACGAACAGCTCATTGTTCGGTTCGGTTCCGGTGCTGACCAAGATATTCGGTGTCTCTTTCCCGTCCGCGTCGATGAGATCGTAGGTCCCGTTTTCCGGAAGCACCTCATCCATATCCGAATACGATACGTATCTGTGGCTTTCGATATACTCTATATACGCCTGGATCCAGTCCTCGTCACCCGCCGCATTCGTGTGAAGCGTGTAGATCGAGCTTCCGAAAATAATGCTTATACAAAACAGGAAAATGAGTGATGCTTTTTTTCTCATGTGTGGTCTCCTCCCCCAAAAAATCATATGGATTTATTTTACCATTTTGTCCGCACTATGACAATAAAAAAGGATGACAGACCCGGTTTGATCTGTCACCCTTCTTATTTGCTATTTTATTGTGTAAGTTGCGCTTGCACTGTCCTTGAAACTCTTGTCTCCCGTTACCGTCACGGTAATCGTGCCACGCGAGGTGAAATCCGTTGTCGCAGCACCGTTTCTGGTGTAGGCGATCGTGCAGTTCTTCTGCAGGATCTTGCCTCCCGTATTGCCGGTGATCAGCGAGATAACCGGCTTCTGTGCTTGTCCGTTGTACGACGCTGTCGCACTCTTCAGCGTGACACTCTTGACACTGACCTTCTTGATGGTTCCGGTCACTGTGCAGCCCACGGAAAGCTTATAGTTTGCCGCAGCCTTACCGCTCAGCACAAACTGCTTGACGGTCAGCTTTCTCTTCTTGCTGCCGGCACTCGCGGTGCCCGTGATCACATACTTGCTGCCCTTGGTCTTTACGGTGACATCGTCAGTACCGATGACACCGCTCACCTTGGGTTTTGTACTCGTAAGTGTCATGTACTTACTGCCGTCATAATACTTTGTTTTGAATGAGAGTCCGCTCACGGTCAGAACCTTGGGGTTGATCTTAAAGCTAACCTTCTTTGTTCCGGTATAATCGCCCTTTCCTTTGATCGTTGCCGTAGCCGTACCGGCATTGAGGTTGTTTGCGTAGGTAACCGTATAATCGGTATCCTTTTTCAATGTCTTTCCATTGTAGGTCACGGTGAGCGCCGGGGTAATCTTTTTCCCGGTATAGGTCTTGGCCGAAATGCTCGCGACGGTCGCCTTCGAGAGATCCCCCGTGGTTGCTTTCGGCACTGCAGCCAGCAGATAGGTTCCCTCGCAGTTCACCCCGGGTGCAGCAGCACCGCCGCTGTTAAACTCGGGTTCGATGGTCCGAACCTTCTTATAATCCTTTAATTCATACCAGACGTAGTCTGTATAAGGAAGCGGCTGCGGATTTTCGTGATCGATATCGAAGGTCTTTTCCAGGTCGATTTTCTTGTCGGTCAGACGAACCGAACCATACTTCGTCTTCAGATACAGCATCGTTGTGAAGCAGGCCAGAGGCACCTGGTTCGCATCCAGGACCTTGGCGATCTCATCCTTTGCGGAAGACTTCAATTCGTCGTAAACATATGCCTGGTAATCGTCTTTATCATGGAACATATCTTGAAACATGATATAAAAATCATCGGCCGCGTACGCTCCCGTCGCGCTGTTATCGCTGATCCATACCCATTTATTCCCTGGCATATTGATAGTAGCATCCATTGGCAAGCCATAACCACCGTCGTCCCATGTTCCGATAGTGTAGGTTCGGTAAGAGGATTCCGTCCACGAACCGTCATAGTCCACAAACGCCGCAACCGAGTTTTCATCATAACCGGCAGCCGCGATCCGCGGGTCTCTGAAATGAATGCCCTTTGCATCCAGTTCCGCTAATTTTTCATCGTCAGCAGGCGTGAAATTCAGTTTTACATCCGGTATCTCGACGCCGTTTACGGTATACGTATATGTCGCAAATGCGATAAAGCCGTCTTCATACGCATCTGTGTCGTAGGTTGTATCAAAGCTGGTGTTCCGCACCGTCGGGCCATCTTCGCCCGGCTCATCACCTCCGGGTTCGTCTCCGCCCGGCTCGTCTCCGCCCGGTTCATCTCCGCCCGGCTCGTCTCCGCCCGGTTCATCGCCTCCCGGTTCATCTCCGCCCGGTTCGTCTCCGTTCGGAATCACGATCTCCTCAAGCGGAGTTGTAAGACCTGTGTTCGGGTCGCTGTAATTGCCATCGCTGTCCACCCAAACCGGATAAACCGTAAAGGCAGGCGCGTTCGTTGTGTACATATTGCCGACGTCCACATAGGTTCTTGCATCATCAAAGCCGTAGAACTGATGTCTTGCCGTAACGTCATCGCTCGGCTCATACATATAGTACCAGCCCGCAACCTCGTATCCGTCACGTGCCACGGTATAATCCTTTGCGGGATCCACTGCATGCTTTGTTCCGGCATATACGATTGAGGCTTCGCCACTCTTTCCTTCGTCTACCTCTGCGATCCACTGTTCCTGTCCCTCGACCGTACCGCCGTTTCCGTTTACGGTCAGCGTTTTTCCGTCCGAATAAATTGCCCTATATTCAAAATCCCCTTGACAGAAGTGGTAATAGTCGCCCTCCGGCACCTGATAGTTATACACACAGACCCGCTGCCCCATGACACTGAGTGAATCCGCGCCGGTGTAAAAGCTGCCCACGATCCCATTGTCGGTATAAAAGCCGTTGCAATGCTTTCCTTCGGCAACCGGACAGGGAATGTAAAGCGTATATGCATCCTGCGCATTGCGCAGCGCATACTCCGTCGGAAGGTAAGCATCGGCGCCCTGCCAGGTGGCGGCATCGTCACCCGTCACAAAGTTTAAGCCATGGCTGACCTCGGAATACTGATACTCATGGGTTCGCTGACCATAAAAAATGGAGAGCGTGTTGATCGCATAGCCGCTCGAGGTGTCATATACCCGAAGAGCCGGCAGGTTGTTCCCACTGACCGTACCCTCAAAGTTAATGGCCATACCGGTATTGTTCACAAAGCCGATGGGCGGCCGCATGGACGATACATCCGTGTTTCCTTCTAGATCCTCCGGCGCATACACCGCCGTAACGGTATTCACATCGCCCGTGCTGTAGGATGCACCGAGCACATAGTCGTCCTCGGTAATCTCCTTGACCGGAACCGTCTCATCATAGGGATCATGCACCGGCAAAAAGCTCACCTGTCCGCTTCCGCTCAGATATTTTGTCTTATATTGCTGATTGATGCTCTCCTCAAGCACGATCTCATCCGGTGTAAAAAGCACCGTATCCCCCGGCAGGATCAAAGGTTGAATATGCTCATCCTCGTCCTCTCCGAAAATACCATCCACATCCGCATACGGAATCTCAAGGTTCGTGAGCGGGATTTCCTTATTCTCCGGGAACTCCGTCAGATAGTGATCCTCCAGCGTCTCCTCCTCGGAGGAAGCAGCCGCGAAGCTTGTCACCGGAAATGACGTCAGTACAAGTGCAAACGTCATAACTGCGGAAGCAAGGATCCCCAACAGTTTTTTCTTTCTCATAGAATCTACCCCTTTCTCTCGTGTAAAAAAACACCTACATAAAATGAAAAAGCACCATGCATACATTTTACCATGAATGTATGCATAGTGCCATAAGTTTTTCTTTATTCTTCGATGGATTCCTCGACCTCGGAGCCGGCCTCAAGATCATCGGTCTCTTCGATGTCCTCGGTCTCCTCGATCACATCCTCCTCAAGGATTTCCTCGTCGAAGGACGGCTTATCCTCCGGGATTGCGGAGGTGTCAAGCTGCACGGAGCGGTAACGCTTTAAGCCGGTACCAGCCGGGATCAGCTTTCCGATCAGCACGTTCTCCTT
>CACZPL010000186.1 GCA_902783015.1 uncultured Lachnospiraceae bacterium | reverse complement strand
TCCGCCGTCTCCTCCTCCGTAGCGTAGTTTCCGTAGAAATCGGAAAGCTTTGCCTTCATCTCAGCGGTGATCTCGTAGCTTCCCTGTTCGGAAAGAGACTTCATTAACGCCTTATTCTTATCGGCATCGTTTCCGCAGATACGGTAGATGAGACGCTCCAGGTTGCTGGAGATCAAAATATCCATGGAAGGTGACTGCGTAAGGATGAACTCACGGTTTCTGTCGTAATCTCCGGTGGAGAAGAAGTCAAAGAGCACCTTGTTCTCGTTGGATGCACAGATGAGCTTCGCGATGGGCAGGCCCATCAGCTTTGCGTAATATGCAGCCAGGATATTGCCGAAGTTTCCGGTCGGCACACAGACATTGATGCTGTCGCCGCTCTTGATGCTGCCGTCTGCCAAAAGACGTGTATAGGCATAAACATAGTAAACCATCTGCGGCACAAGACGGCCGATATTGATGGAATTGGCCGATGAGAACTGGAAGCCCTTCCCGGCAAGCTCCTCAGCCAGCGCCGGATCGGAAAACATTTTCTTCACACCGGTCTGAGCATCATCAAAATTCCCGGTGATGCCGATGACGCAGGTGTTGTCACCCTTCTGAGTCACCATCTGCTTTTCCTGAATGGGGCTGACTCCGTGCTTCGGATAAAAGACGATGATCTTGGTACCCGGAACATCCGCAAAGCCCGCCAAAGCAGCTTTACCGGTATCTCCCGAGGTTGCGGTCAGGATCACGATCTCGTTTTTCACCTGATTCTTCTTTGCTGCCGTAGTGAGAAGATACGGCAGGATGGACAGCGCCATATCCTTGAAGGCGATGGTCTTTCCGTGGAAGAGCTCCAGGTAATTTGCCCCAGCCTTCTTTGCGATCGGCGCGATCAGCTCCGTGTCAAACTTTGCATCGTAAGCGCTGTTAATGCAGTGCTTTAATTCTTCCTCCGTAAAGTCGGTCAGCATCAGCTTCATGATCTCGTAGGCCACGCCGCGGTAGTCCATCTTCGAAAGCTCCTCCAGGCTCTTATCGAGCGCCGGGATCTCGTCCGGAACGAACAGACCTCCGTCCGTCGCAAGACCCTTAAGGATTGCCTCCGATGCCTTTGCAGATTCATTCTTGTCTCTTGTGCTTCTGTATAATAATTCCATGTCTTTTCTCCTGTTTTTTATTCTATAACTTTGTACACATGCATCGTCTGTTTTCCGAACTGACATGCACGCTCATGTGTCCTGAAGTATACGTCGATACGATTTCCCTTGATAGCACCGCCTCGGTCCTGTGCCGTGTAGATGTGCTCGCCGATCTTGATCCTGGTCCCGAATGGGATCACGTTCGTGTCTACCGCGATTGTCACACCCTCAACCGCGGGGTTACCGCTGGCCGTACTGGGATTATCCATATTACTCCACTGTCCGCAGCAAATAGGGCAGGGACAGTATGCCGTCAGCACGAATTCGCCGAGATCCTGATACACACCGTTCTCGTCCGCATAGGTATAACCCGTCGGCGCATAGGCTGCCGCGCCGGTCCCGCTTCCCGTTCCGGCCGTACCCGGCACGAAGATCACGGTCTGCGTGGTATTGTGTTCCTTGTTATATGCGATCGCCGCATCGATATCCACTACCTCGGGCTCCGCAGGTTTCTCCTCATCCGTGTCCGCACTCGCCACTTCCTCGGTGGTGATCTCCGCCTCCGTCACGTGGCTTTGGCTCTGACCGGGCTTGTAATCCGCAAGCAACTCCTGCAGGCGCTGATCAAATTCGTCCGTATCATCCTCCTGCGTGCTGTAAGTACCGTAGAGCATATCATTGTAGGAATAGGGTGTCTCTCCGAAGGTCACGCCGTAGAAGGGATCCACGCCGTACGACACCTCCGATATACTGATCATCGTGCCGCTCTGCGCACGCTTGCCTCCCACACGCCGGTTGATGACCGACACGGAGCAGGCTATGATCAGGCAGATCGCAAGTGCCGCGATCCCCGCGATCTTAAAGCCGGTCTTGATCATATCCTTGTAATAATCATCCAAGGCATTGATCTTCGCATTGAGCTTCCGGATCGGGTGCTTACGCTCCTTCTTTTCTTCCTGCTGTTCTTCGGTTTCAATTGTTTCGGCAACTTCCGTTACCTTTTTTTCCTGTTCTTCCATACGATCATCTCCAAATCAAACAGGCTTGACATCAAATTTCACTCCGTCACATTATATTATTATGTACGAAGACGGTCAAGTTTTTTTATGGACAAAATATCAAAAAAAAGCTATACTTTTGAACATGCGAAAGGCGATGACAGTTCACAATCCCCACAGCGGAGGTTATCATGAGTAAAAGCGGCGTATACGAAACCAGGAAAAAAGACGGCAGCACCTACTACCGCTGCTCTGTCACGGTAAAGAGAAAACACATCAGCTTGGGCAGCTACGCCACAGAGGATGAGGCTGCCGCCGTATACGAGGAAGCGCGTGCCATCATAGACGGCGATCCCGCATCTCTTCCCGAAGCGCCCGTTCATCTTCCCTATCAAAAGTTTATCACGCTGTTAAACCTGAAAATAAACGGTGTCTACTTCGGAAACCCCATTTTTTTAAAAAAGAATTTTTTTGAATATCATCTCTCGCCGGATCGTATATTAAAGTTTGATCGCGATGATCTCTTTTTCTATGCCGCACACAAGATCCAGCTAAAGGGCGGCTACCTCTTTGTGTGCGATTACGGCAGCCAGTACAAGATCCTGAAGCGCTACGGCATTCGTCCCTTCGCAGTGGAAGGCCGAGACTATCTTCTGATCAACGGCGACAAAAACGACTACCGCTATACCAATATTCGGATCCTCTCCAATTACACCGGCGTTCGCGCCGAGTACAAGGACGAAGAAAAAAGTCTTGTATCGGGCTACACCGCCGTGGTCCACGTAAACGGCGATTATATCGTCGGTCGGTACGAGACCGAGGAGCTTGCCGCCATCGCCTATAACAAGGCCGTGGATGTACTGCATAAAAACGGAATAAAAAAGAATTTCATCACGAATTACATCGAGCGGCTTTCCGCCGCCGAGTACAAAGAAATCTATGACAGTATCACGATATCGGATAAGATCAGCAAAATAAAGCCGACACACAAGCTTTAAGCTCTTCAAGACTTTCGCAGGTGTTGATCCGCATGCGAAGCTTCGAGGAATTCTTGATTCCCTGCGTATACCACGCGACATGCTTGCGCATCTCATGGATTCCGGCATACTCGCCCTTCATATCCACCATCATCTGCGCCTGACGGAGCATCATGGCAACGATTTCCTCCGTGTCCGGGCGTTTTATAGTTTCCCCTGTTTCAAGATAGTGCCTGATCTCGGCAAACACCCATGGATTACCCTTGGCCGCCCTGCCCACCATAAAAGCATCGCAGCCTGTCTCTTCCTTCATACGGAGTACGTCCGCTCCTGTCTTTATATCTCCGTTTCCGATGACGGGAATCGAAACCGCTTCCTTTACCAGACGGATCACACTCCAGTCAGCGGTCCCGCTGTAAAACTGTTCTCTCGTTCTTGCATGAACCGCGACCGCCGCGGCACCTGCTGCCTCAGCGATCTTTGCGACCTCAGGCGCATTCACTTCATCCTTAGTAAAGCCCGCGCGAATCTTGATCGTCACGGGAAGCTTACTTGTCTTTTTGATGGCGGCTACGATCTCACCAATCCTCTCAGGCTCCCGCATCAGCGCCGAGCCCTCATGGTTGTTTACGATCTTCGGTACAGGGCAGCCGAAATTTAAGTCAATAAAATCAAAACCGCGATCCTCCATGGTCGCCGCCTGCTCCGCAATGATCTCCGGCTCACTCCCGAATAGCTGTACACCAACCGGTCGCTCCTCACTCCTGCTCTCCAAAAGCGGTACGGAATTCTTGTTGCCGTAGTGCATGCCTTTTGCGCTGATCATTTCGGTCACCACAATGTCCGCGCCCTGCTCTTTGCAAAGCAAACGAAATGGCAGGTCAGTGATACCTGCCATTGGCGCTAATATGATCTTATTCGTAAAATCGATCTTGCTCATCCTACTGTTTCTCGTATATGATCCGAAGACCCTCCAAGGTCAGATTCGGATTGTAAATGTCGATCATGTCCGTATTCTCGGAGATCAGCTTGCCCAAACCGCCGGTCGCAACCACCTTGACGTCATCAAGTTTGGAAGCCTCCTTCATCTTTTTGATGATGTACTCCGTCTGGCCGATATAGCCGTAAAACACACCGGCCTGCATGCTGGTGATCGTATCTCTTGCAAGAATGGTATCCGGCTTTACAATCTCGATCTCGGGCAGCTTCGCGGTGCCCGTCCACAAAGCGCTTGCCGACAGCCGGATCCCGGGCGAGGTCACGCCGGAGTTGAAGCTTCCGTCCGCGAGCACCAGGTCGTGGGTCGTGGCAGTACCGAAGTCCACCACGATCACCGGTCCGCCGTAGAGCTCATAGGCCGCCACGGCATCCACCAGTCTGTCCGCACCGAGCGCCTTCGGGTTTGGGATCGTGACATTGATCCCGGTCTTGACCCCGGGGGCAACGATGATGGGTGTGGTGTGCAGATACTTGATGATGCCGCTGGTCAGGGAGTGCATCACCTTCGGCACTACCGAGGAGATGATGACCGACCTCACATCATCCATGGAAAAACCGCGGATCGTAAGCCAGTCGCCGAACATCATGCCGTACTCGTCCGAGGTCCTCGAGATCCCCGTCGTCATACGGAAGGTGTTCACCAGCTCCTTGCCGTCAAACAGGCCCACGGTGATATTTGTATTTCCTACGTCTATCGCAAATAACATGTTGCTTCCTCACATATAAAATGTCCGGTAAAAGGTTTCAAGCGCCTCAAACAGCTCTGTCTTTTCATTTCGGATCTGCTTGATCTTTAACGCGCTCCCGATCTCGTCGTAGAGGATATCCTCCTCGTAAGCTTGGGTACGAAGCTCCAGGCTTCCGTCCTCGTCAAAAGAGAGGGTCAGGATCCCGCCCACGTCCTCGGTGAAGAGCACGCACATGATCCGGAGCTCCTGCTTGATGCTCTCCGGCAGCCGGTCGAAGCGCTCGTTGAAATAATATTTCTGCACATACTGTGACGCGCTGCACAGCACATTTTCGTCTTCTCTCATATCTTTACTCTTTCGACATACAACGGGTCATGGCACGATCCGCAGGCGAATCCTGCCCGATCAGTCGCACTGTTTCGAATCATGACCTTGTCATGCCGGCTCTCCCTCGATCACATCCGCCATATCGTAGAGCCCGGCCGGCTTGCCCGCCAGGAACTTGGCAGCCTCGACAGCGCCCTTTGCAAACACGGATTTGGAATAGGCCGTATGCTTGATCTCGATCACCTCGTCAAGCCCCGCGAAGATCACCTCATGCTCTCCCACGATATTGCCGCCTCGGACCGCGGAGATCCCGAGCTCCTTTTTGTCGCGTTTCTTTCTCACCTGCGAGCGGTCGTATACGTACTCGTACTCGTTGCCCCGGGCCTCGTTGACAGCGTCCGCCAAAGCAAGGGCCGTGCCCGAGGGAGCATCCACCTTCTGGTTGTGATGCTTCTCCACGATCTCGATGTCAAAGCCCGCCGGAGCAAACACATTTGCCGCATCCTTCAGGAGCTTGATGATCGTATTGATGCCGAGACTCATGTTGGCGGATTTCAAAACCGCCACCTTCTCCGAAACCTGCTTTACTCTGGCAAGCTGTGCCTCGGAAAGCCCCGTGCTGCAGAGCACGACGGGGATCTTCTTTGCCTCCGCGTAGTCCAGCAGAGCGTCCACTGCCACAGCCGCGGAAAAGTCTATGATCACCTCCGGGGTTTCCGTACAAGCGTCAAAGCTCGTAAACACCGGGTAACCGTTGTCCTTATCATTTACAATATCAATACCGCAAACGATCTCGATGTCCGGATCCTCCTTGCAGATGCCCGTGATCACCTGACCCATCTTGCCGTTTGCGCCATGCATCATTGCTTTTACCATACTGACTCCTTTTTTAGATTCTTCGGGCTACGCCCTCAGAATGACACCGTAGGTGGCCTGTCATTCCGACTATCACCGTAGGTGACCTGTCATTCTGAGCGCAGCGAAGAATCCTGTTATTATTCTAGTACTTCACTCCGAAGCCTGTCATCGCCGCCTTCAGCTTCTCCACGTGCTCGGGCTCCATCTCGGTGAGCGGCATACGAAGCGTGCCGCCGCACAGGCCCATCAGCTCCACGGCCTTCTTGACCGGGATCGGGTTCACCTCACAGAACAGCGCGTCGCAAAGCGGGATGGCTGCGATCTGAATGTCTCTTGCCTTCTCCACGTTGCCGTTTAAGTATTCCGCCACCATGTCGTGAGTCTCCTTCGGAGCCACGTTTGCAAGCACGGAGATCACGCCGATACCGCCCAGGGAAAGGATCGGTACCACCTGATCATCGTTGCCGGAGTAAAGGTCGATCTCCTTGCCGCAGAGGGACATGAGTCTCGCGATCTGTGACAGGTTGCCCGTCGCCTCCTTGATACCCACGATGTTTGCCACGTTCTTTACCAGATACGCCGCTGTCTCCGGCTGGATATTGCATCCGGTACGGCTCGGTACATTGTACATGATGATGGGCAGCTTCACGGAGTTGGCCACGTCCGTGTAGTGCTTGATCAGCCCCTTCTGGGTCGCCTTGTTGTAATACGGAGTCACAATGAGCAGTCCGTCCACGCCGAACTTCTCCGCCTCCTGTGAAAGGTAGATCGCAGTCTCGGTGCAGTTGGAGCCCGTACCCGCGATCACCGGGATGCGGTGGTT
>CACZPL010000185.1 GCA_902783015.1 uncultured Lachnospiraceae bacterium | reverse complement strand
CACATCATTAAAGGCTATGCTCGAGACCGAGGCGGGGGAGAAGACAATCTGCTGTCTCCTCACGGATAAGGAGGAGATCGGCAGTGTGGGTGCTACCGGCATGCAGTCCCATTTCTTCGAAAACTCTGTGGCAGAGCTGATGGCACTTACCGGAAGCTACGATGAGCTTTCCCTGCGCAGATGCCTTGCAAAGTCCAGTATGCTTTCCTCTGATGTAAACGCGGCCTTTGATCCGCTCTTTGCCAGCGCGTTTTCCAAGGATAACGCATCCTACTTCGGACGCGGCATGGTATTCTGCAAGTTTACCGGAGCACGCGGAAAGTCCGGCTCCAACGACGCGAACGCCGAGTACATCGCCCGCATCCGCCGGATGATGGACGATGCCAAGGTAAACTACCAGACCGCGGAGCTCGGCAAGGTGGATGTCGGCGGCGGCGGAACCATCGCCTATATCCTGTCCCTGTACGGCATGGAGGTGATCGATTGCGGTGTTGCGGTATTAAATATGCACGCACCCTGGGAGATCACGTCCAAGGCTGACATTTACGAGACCTACAGAGGATACAAGGTGTTCTTGAAGGAAGCTTAAATCTATAGGGATCATTGATGAATCATATAAAAACGCGAACAAGAAGAATTCTGTATTCGGCATGCCTGGCATGCCTTGTTTGCGTGCTGATGCAGGCAAACGTCCGCGCGCGTGATCTTTTTACATCGGGTTATATCCAGACGATGTATAACCAGAACAACGAGATCGGCAGCAACGAGGTCAACTGTGTGTATCAGTCCAAATCCGGCTATATCTGGGTAGGTACGGAGGGCGGTCTCTACCGCTCCGACGGTTCCGGGTTTACCGGTATTTATTTATGGGATGAAAACCGTGTGGATATCTATTCCATCCGCTGCCTGACGCAGGATGAGAGCGGGTGCATGTGGATCGGCACGGACAACTACGGTCTGTTTTATTTTGAGCACGGCGAGGTGGGGCACTTCCGCGCGGAGTACTACGACGGCATCAAGGAGATCGTCTCGGTGTGCGAGTCGGAGGACGGGTCCATCTTTGTAGCCACCGGGAAAGGACTCTTTGTCGTACAGCAGGCGGAGGACGGCAGCCGTACCCTGGTGCCCTTTGCGGATGATAAGGTTTCCAGAACGGAGTACGACGGACTGGTTGCCGTGAACGAGGAAATCTGGGCGCTTCGAAACGGGAAGTATATCGATGTATTGACGACGGACACCTTGAAATACGTGATCGACCTGCAGAAGACGGCAGGAAGCGAGGTAGGCTGTATCGAGAAGATCGGAGATACCGTGTACTGCGGTACCGTAAACGGTCATGTGGTTGCCTTCTCGGGCTACGATCGGACAAAGAGCTACGAGACCTCCCTGTTCGGGATCAACAAGCTCATGGGTGACAGGGCCGGCAGGATCTGGGTCGGCGCGGAGGACGGACTCGGCTATATCAACGACAAGGAAGAGTTTGTCCAGACGAAGGATATGAAGGTCAACAGCTACATCTCGGATATGATTCAGGATTACGAGGGAAACTATTGGGTAGCCTCGAACCGTACCGGACTATTATTTCTGGCAAAGAGCAAATTCATGGATTACAACATGCGTGTCGGCCTGTCGGAGGGCATGGTCAACTGCGTGTTCAAGCATGACGGGATCACCTACATCGGTATGGATGACGGCCTTGTGACATATGCGGGCACGGAGCGTCAGGTGAGTGATCTGACGGAAACCCTAAGCGGCGTCACCATCCGCGATATCACGGTGGATCAGAACGGTGTGCTCTGGATCTCCACGGTGCGAAGCTTCGGCCTGGTACGCGTGGACAAAAAAGGCAATGCCAAGCGTGCCGCGGGCGGCAGTGATTTTCCGAGCACGGCGGTCAATACCGCGCTGGTGCTTGAGAGCGGCAATGTGCTCGTCGGGACGGAGCGGGGCCTTGCCATGGTGGACCGGCTCGGAAAGAGCGTTGAAGCCTTCAACGAGCTGCATCTGTTAAACGGGTGTAATGTGCTTTCCCTGTTCCAGGACGAGGACGGTCTGATCTATGTGGGAACCGACGGCGCGGGGATCTATACCTTCCGTGAGGCTGCCCCGGAAGAAACGGAGCATTACACCATGGATGACGGGCTGAATTCCGACGTGGTCACGGCAATCAAAAGGATCGGCTCCGGAATCTTTATTGCAACGGACGACGGACTTTCCTTCTACAACGAAACCTTCCGTTCGGTCAGCAATGTGGAGCACTCCAACAGCATTTACGATATCAAGTACGACAGCGGTTATATCTGGATCATCGGATCCAGGGGAGTCCTGCATGCGACGGAGGACGAGCTTTTGGGAGGAAACCAGATCGAGAACCGCTATTACTCCGTGCAGGACGGCCTGCTGCGCGAGCTGAACGCCGTGGGGCATTCCTTTACGGACGAGAAGGGTACGCTGTTTATCTGCTGCAACAACGGCCTATATACCTTAAATACAAAATCCGTTCCGGTAAACGAGACGGAGCCGCGCATCAAGGTGACGGCCATCGATGTGGACGGAGTGAAATACGAATTCGACGAGCTCGGCGGCAGCCTCACGGTTCCCTCGGACACGTCCAGGCTTGCCATCAGCTTTGCTGTCTATTCCTTCTCCAACCGCGATAATATCGCCGCGGAGTATAAGCTGACGGGCTTTGACGAAACACCCATCGTGGTGAAGGGAACGGACACCATGGAGGCCGTATACACGAACCTTGCGGGCGGAGATTACCAGTTTGAGATCAGTGCCCGGAATGCTGACGGCACGCACACCTCGGAGCCGGTGAGCTTCGAGATCAAGAAGATCAGAAGCCTGTTTGAAAATAAGGCGGCAAGGACATTGGCCTATGTTCTGACCGCGCTTCTTTTGCTGCTCGTGCTTACAGTGGCGATCCGCGTGATCTATGTGATCCGCAGGAAGAATAAGGAGATCGAGGTGCTCGCCAAGGAGCACGAGGAGGCGGTAAAGACCTCCTCGGCAAAGAACGATTATCTCGCAAACATGAGCAACGAGATCAAGACGCCCATCAACGCCATGATCGCAAAAGCGGATGAGCTGATCAAGGTGATGGGAGAGGATGATGCGGGGCGTCCGGATGTGCAGAGCATCTGCGATATCGGTGAAAATATCCTCGGACGCGTGGATGATATCATCCTGCTTGCCAAGCTTGAGGCGGGAAGCATGGAGGCTGTATCGGAGAATTATTCCATTTCCACATTGATGTATGAGGTTTCCGAGTACGCGGCGGAGCGTCTTTCCGAGGGCAGCGTCAGGTTCCTTGTGGAGATCGGCGATGTGGAGAAGGACTATCTGATGGGAGATGAGGAAAAGCTTGCCGCAGTGCTGAAGCGTCTGATCGACAATGCGATCCTCTACACCAAGGACGGCTCCATTACCCTCTCCGTGGACTGCTATATCTACAACGACGACAAGCATAAGAACATGGCAAATGTCGTCTTCACCGTGACGGATACGGGCATCGGCATCCCGGAGGACATGATTCCGGACATCTTCAAGCTCTACACCTCGGACAAAAAGAAGAGCAAGGGCGCCTCTGCGGGACTGCCCATTGCAAAGGGCTACGCGGACTTGCTTGCCGGAGATCTTTCCTGTGAGAGTGTCTACGGCGCGGGTACAACCTTTACCTTAAGTCTTGATCAGCCCATGGCGGATCTTTCGCAAAAGACCGGCGGCGGTGCGAAGATCGAGGGCAGGGTTTCCAAGGAGATCGCCGAGAGTCTGTGGCTGCCGGATGTGTCCGTGCTGCTGGTGGATGACGACGATGTGAGCCTGGAGCTTTCCAAAAAGATGCTGTCAACCTTTGAGTTAAAGGTGGATATCGCAAAGAACGGAATGGCGGCCATCGATATGGTGATGAACCGCGAGTACGACGCGGTATTCATGGATGTTGCCATGCCCGTGATGAACGGTGTGGATGCCATGAAGGAGATCCGCGACCTGCCGGATATACGCTATCAGACGCTGCCGATCATCGCCATGGATATGGATGCCATCGCATCCAACAAGGACGAGCTGATCGCTGCCGGATTTACGGACAGCCTGATCAAGCCGCTTGATGTGCAAAGCCTGGCGGCCCTGTTTAAGGACTGTCTCCCGGAGAATAAGATCTCCGAAAAATCCTCGGATACCATGCAGTATATCGAAGGGTCCAGATACGGCGAAGGCCTCCTGAAGCTGAGCGAGTATATCGATCTGACACGCGCTATCGAAAAGATCGGCGGCGGGATCGAGGTGTACAACAAGCTGATCGTTGCGTTCTACAACAGAAACAGCAAGGTTGTGATCGACCTGATTGACTTGAAAAAACATGACAGACACGGGCTTAAAAACCGTCTGCACAGCATCCGCATGGGATGTGCCGGCATCGGTGCCTATGATCTGTCAAAGAAGATGGGACAGTTGGAGTCGGCCATCAGCCGATCGGATAAGTCGTTTTTCGAAAAGCACAGGGAAGCTTACGTGGATGAACTCTCGGATCTTTTGCTGCTCCTCGAGGACTATATCGGATACATGCAGTCTGTGTCCGGCATGACGGATGAGGAGTATGCAAAGCTGCACCAGGCGCAAAAGGCGGCGGATGAGAAAAAATCCGAGGAGGAGAGTAGTCAGGAGACAAAGACAGAAGAGGGAATCGACGCTACGATCCTTGAGGATGTCCGACTTGCGGCGCTTGACAATGATCTGAAGCTGATGCATGAAAAGGCGGGACTCCTGTTTGAAAGAAAGCTGACCGGAGAGGATGCGGACTTTATGGAGGCGCTTAAGGATGCGGTAGAAAGAGACGATGTAGCCGTGATTGATGAGCTGGTGACAACCTATAAAGATCTGAAGGGATAAAAAAGGTGACAGCGTTTGCTGTCACCTGAAAGAAATAAAAAGAGCGCGAGACGGGGATCGAACCCGCGGCCTTCTCCTTGGCAAGGAGACGCTCCACCACTGAGCCACTCGCGCTTGCTTGTCTT
>CACZPL010000184.1 GCA_902783015.1 uncultured Lachnospiraceae bacterium | reverse complement strand
CCGCAAAAAGCTATCCATAAGGTGACAGATAGTCTCTCCCTTGGAATCTACTGCCCTTGCCGTAAGGAATAGTATCTTATGAACGATCATCTTTAAAACGATCATCTGGAAAATGATCATACCGCAGGACACTAAGGAATACAGGTTAAACCCTTTTTCCCATTCTCCGCTCACAAAATAATGCCAGCTCGAATCATCTCCTGTAGCAAAACCGTAGATGATCATTGCTGCCGCCACAAACACAACAATGAGTCTGAGCGACGAAGAGAACTTTTCGTCTGTTGTTTTATCCTTCCACTTAATGCTGTCATCGGGCCAACGGGTTTCAAAATAAGGCTTATTCCTGTTGATAATACTGCCAAGCATTGCAAGCACATCATCCTCTCGGCGCCCCATCTCCTCTGCTTCTTTATCCTGCTCCGATTCTGTTTCCGTAATCTCCGGCTGTTCAACCTCTTCTTTTTTCTTATGCAGGCAAGAAACGATCACAATAAGAACGATATATATAACAGAAGCCCCACATATAAGCAATAACATCATCCAATTCTTGAATTCAAGATGGCTCTGCAATTTCATAACAACAAAGAAATTATCGTCCACTCTTCGAACTGAGGCAAAATAGGATTCATCGACGATCTTCAGATTACCGTTAAACTGATCACGTATTATTGTATCGTCCAAGCCAAGAGTACGTGCGGAGATATCTGTTATATCATACGAATCCAACGCAGATTCACGGTTGCCGTCATTTACGATATCAAAGCTTTTCATTATAAGATCATCCGCCTCTATGCGCATAACATATGTGTCATCAGAGAGGGTGATCCTGTTAAACACATTTTCCGGTCCAAGGTTTTTTGTAAGTGTTTGAATCTCTGTCTCGTCTGCCACAAGCATAAGGATCCCCTCAAGCTCGTTGTCCTGACCGCGAAGCGAAACCGCAAAACGCTGAAGATTTTTACCGGATACCTCATCATATTCGGGTTCGCCGGCAAGCTCCTCTCTTCCCTCAAGAAGAAGATAAAACGGAGAATCGGATTTCACCGTTATTTTATCATAAGGAGAATTCGTTAACTTGATTTTTCCGTTTGCATCGAAGATATAGACATACCGAACTCCCAGCTGCTCCGATAACTCTTCAAGATAATTCTTCGTCAAATCGTTATCATCCAAATGTTTGATAAGACATCCGGCTATCCGGCATTTGATCAGATAATCCTCACTGATCCATTTTTTCATCTTTTCTACCGAATTAAGATCACTGTCCAGAATCTCTACTATATTATCAGCTTTTTTACTGCTGTATCGATAGATCTCCGCATATGAGATCATAGTCTCTACCAGAGTTCCGCATATCAGCAACATTATTACCGTAAGCGCCGAAACGATCGCCAGTTTCCCGGCCAGGATCCGATTCCAAACCAAACGTCCCTTTTCCCGGGTTGATGCTTCTTCCGTATCCTCCACATGGAAGAACGCGTAAAGCATAAAGACGCCGCTTATGAAGAGCACCATTAACAACAGCATGACTACAGAGCTCACCGTATCTTCAATAATCTCCTTCAACGGAAGCACCGCAAGCATGAATACACCGTCCACATTCACACGTGTGGCGTAATATGTCTGACCATCCAGTTGGATTTTCCCGATACTACCTGCCTCGGAGAAAGCATTTTTAAGTACTTCAGGCGTAGCGGCTTCTGTGGATCCCTCAGTACGGATATTCAGCGACTCGACAGGATGACCTTCCATACTTCGATCCTTATTTACGAGCAAAACTCCGGCTGTATCATCAACAGCTATCACATAGCCTTCCCGTCCGATCCTGACATTAGAGATTACACTTCTCCACGAAAGCTTACTCGTTAATAACTTTTCATCATCATCGATTTCTATCTTGGTTGCGAGAAGCCAACTGTCGTTTCTCGCGCTCCACATAGATGTAGGAGTATCATTGTCCACAGAACCACCTATAGACAAAAGCTCACTTCGAAACAAGTCTATGTCCTTAATAAACTCATCCATGTATTGAAATACATGTCGATCGAGCGTTTGAGCGATCACCTCCTGATCGACTTCCAATTCAAAATCTTCTCCATAATGGTATAATACATTTCCATCCCTATCATACACTGACAGGCCGTAAACATCCGCCACATCCATAAAATCCTGAAGCACATCAGGCACCTTGCTGTCATCCTTTATCAGATCAAGTACTTTCGACAGCGCCTTAAGCTTACTGAATTCCATTCTCTGCGATTTGATCTGAGTTATAAAATCGTTTTCCAAGATCATATCCATCTGGTTTGCTACCGCAGCGGACTGATATGTAAGCTCCTCCTTAGCGTCGTCACGGATAACCCGGTATTTCATACTAAAGACAGCTGCCGAAGTCAGTGCAAGAAACACCAGCCAAATCATGATTATAGCAATTCTTTTCTTGGTTTGTGCTTTCATTGTTTCCTCCAAATCCGTTATTATCAACCGTTCTTTTATGATAATCTGTTTTCATATCAGATACACTTATATTGTTATCCTGTATCGCTCCGATGTCAACTACTTTATTGATTTTAAGCTCTTATACAGGCTCATGTGCGAAGCCAGATCCCTGAATCCGTTTTTGTGATAAAACCGATACGCCGGTTTATCATTATCTGTCTGCAGAAATATACCGCCTAATCCTTTCTCCCGGATCGCACTCTCGATCAGGCTTAAGAATTTCGAGCCAAGCCCCTGCCCCTGATATTCGGGAGATACACAGATTTCATCAATAGCGTATTCCGTTCCTTCCCACCAGTGCTTAATCTTGCCGACAGACATGCCTACCAGCCTGCCATCGATCAGCAAGCCGTAATTAAGCTGACTGTAAGCCTTTGATATATCCTTCATATACTCCATCAACTGTTCCGTATCACTCCAGTTATCATTCCACGGTTCCCCGGAAAATGCGTCTCTAAACAATTCCGCCATCTGTGGCAGATAAGAATCATCCAACTCGATAAATAAAAGCTGTTCTTTCTCGTTCAAGTCCATTATTTTTGTCTCCTCTATAATACTAAGACCATGCATTCCGTCGAATCCGAAGACTGTTCCTTTAACCTGTCCGCAAGACTTTTTACACTTGCATCATCGTAATTCACATATTTTGATAGTTCTAAGAATTCATTATACATGTATGTCTCTCCGATTGCTGTATGTTTTAGCTTTCTTTTAGGCTTTATTGATCCTCGTATTTGTACCACGGATGTGTTCCGACTGTTTCAAAGCCCACGCTTAACGCCGGTTTCGTCCTTCGTACGCTCAGCAAACTTTATGATTGCAGGAAACAGGAATACAATATAAAACATCTGAATAAAGCAGGTGATCATTGTACCCGCAAAGCCCGCAACCGCTGATTTAATAGGCGGATTGATGATCAGAGAGATTATATAATAACCAAGCAGTCCTCCGGTCAGGCGGTAAACCTTTTGCTGTAACGTCACTTCCGTTGTGAATCTTATAAAACGACGTTCCAGAACCCAGCCTATCAGAAAGGCGCTGACCCAACCCACGGCCTTAAATGTATCATTTGCCATCTTGTGTCCGTCAACCAGAAGCTTACCTGCTGCATCGTAGTCTTCCGGATACGGCTTTAACGCTGCAAAAACCGCAACAGCGATAACTATCAGTATCCCGATCACCGCTATGAGGATATCCTTCTCCGGATGAGCATCCAGCCACTGCAGGAGTTTTCCCGTCAGGAACATCACCAAAACGCCGGATCCCGCTCCCACCAGGACGTCCTGCGGAGCATGAACGCCAAGGAAGTTTCTGCTGAAAGCAACCAGTCCCAAAAGGATCCAGAAGAGCACACGAAGTCCGGTTTTGAATTCGCGTTTTATCGCAAGACCTCCAAATAGGGACGCAGCGTTCATCGAATGTCCGCTGGGGAACGAGTATCCTGTTGCCGTCTCAATAGCAGCTGCATCCGGGATGATCCGCGCATCCCTGATCCACGGTCTGTATGCGCATACCGACACCTTCAAAACACCGTTGACGACACGGTTTCCTGACCAGCCCATCAGCAGATATGTTCCCATTTTCTTGCTGATGCACCAATATACCAGGCTCGTAATGACCAGAACTACGTTCATCTCTCCAAACCAGGTCATCTTGGATAAAAACTCTGTAAAAACAGACCCTACTCCTTCACGAAAGGATTGTAAAAGCAGTAAATAATCGATATCCATTTTCTTCCTCCCTATTTATGTTTTCTCATATGTATTTCTTATTAGATTATTGTATATCAAAAATGCTCATTTGTTTATATAGCCCCGGGAAATGCATTTCTGTTTCCCTCGTTCGTATATAGTAATTTTCGGCACACCGGCTAAAACAGATCCAGCATACTATCCAGATATATCTCTTCCCTCACCTTAAGCCTATGCTCCGGTTTTACCATATAATACAAAAGCATTTCAAGTATAACCGCGCTTCCAAGGCTTCTTCCCTCGATCTTGAAATTCGTAAAGCCTGCCGGAATATAGGTGTTAACTATATCATCCGTTCCTATAAATCCGGGATTAACCATTGCATCCGAAAAGCTATATCCCCTCGTTGCATTCGGTGAAGCGCATATATGGTCTGCGCACTCTTCCCCTAGGCTCTTCCTGCTTACATTCTCATAGCACTTCTTTCGCTCGCGGCAGTCGAAAGCACAGCATTCATTACACAGGAATTCAACCTTTCTCTTCTGCTCTGAAGTTAAGGTGTTCAGTTTATCCAACTCCCTGTTTAATCTGAAGTCGGGAACAACATAGCTGAATTCCTCTCTGTTAAGCTCATCTATAAACTCATTAAAGTCCGTAATCACCTTTGTAGTCGAGGAGACAAAGTAATAGCCGGGATATTTATCTTTAATATATTCAAGCAAAATATCCGAATAAATGATCACTCCGTTCGAGGTCGCTCCGGATTTCTCAAACATAGCGCAAAGCTCATTGCACTTTTTATCTGCAAGGTGTTCTTCCTTAAGCAATGAATTACTGAAAGTGAGTCTCGCAGAAATACCGTATTCACGCATAAGCGCGGCAACTCTCCCGGCTTCCTCTTCGCCAAACCCGACTCTTCCGCCACCCCAGATACAATCCATAGGCGCGCCGTATATCGAGCCTATCTCACACCAATCGTAAAAATACTCCCGGTGCGTGCGAAACAGCGGAAGGAATTTACTGTAGAGATCATAGAACTCAAACAGCCCCGGTAAATGATAATATGCTTTGATCTTTTGAACCTCATTATAATCTGTTAATGTCATCTTACCCGGTCCTTTTCATAAAACACAACTAATCTCATATTTGTACCACGGATGTGTTCCGGTTATTTCAAACCCCACACTCATAGCCAGTTTCATGGAAGCTTCATTTCTTGTATCGCAGCCCCATACCGGAATTTTACCTCTTCGGAGTGTTTCTTTAATCATTGCTGTGGCAACTAATTTGCCATATCCTTTTCCGCGATATTTTTCTTCTGTCTCAACTCCTATATCCACATAATCTCTAGAAATACCGGAAGAAAAAGCGCATGCCGCCATCTGTCCGTCTTCTACCAAAAAATATCCAAAACCATTCCTGAAAAAGGCATCCTTACTATGCCATGAAAATGTCGGAACAATTCTTCCTCTCATCAACTCATAGTTCTTCGGTGATATAGGCTCCGGCTCTGTATTCATCGTACACGGTGTACCGTTTTTTTCACCGGCAAATACAAAAGTATACCGCTCATACCTTGCAACCTTCGGAGTGCTCATTATGATATCCCGCAAGTTGTCATCACCTTCAGATTGAAGTGCCATGCGCCCCGAATGCCCTTCAGACGGATTCTGCATCATATGCATGACCTCTTCAATGAAGCCATCGTTACATTCACCTGCAATATTGGCAAACCCGCAATAATGCCATATTAATGCAGAAGTAGGCGCCTCATCATTATCAACAAATATCTCACCCTTTTGAACCCCCTCCAAAATAGAGAAGGGATATACTTTCTCTATTTTGATATCATTGCACAATTGTTTGATTTTTTCAAAATCTGTTATTTTGTTCAATGCCGGATTCTCCTTTAGGTTCTATATTCAATCTCCATAAACTCCGCTTTCTGTATTCTCTCAAGT
>CACZPL010000183.1 GCA_902783015.1 uncultured Lachnospiraceae bacterium | reverse complement strand
CTCCGCAAAATCCTCCTCCGTCTCTCCCGGAAAACCCACGATGATATCCGTCGTGATAGCAGGTCGATCAAAATATGTACGCAGCCGCACGCAGACCTCGCGGTAATCTTCGATCGTATATTTGCGGTTCATGCGTTTTAAGGTATTGTTGCAGGCGCTCTGGAGGGACAGGTGAAAATGCGGGCAAAAGCTTTCATAAGAGGAAACGGTTTTCACAAACTCCTCCGTGCAGGCGGTGGGACTCACGGAGCTCATGCGTACCCTCAGGATTCCCGGCACCTCACAGACGCCACGGATCAATTCCGTAAGACCGTTTCCCTGTGAGTCACAATAAGAGGACACATTGATGCCGGTCAGCACCACCTCCTTGATGCCGCGCTCTGCAAAGCCCCTGATCTCGCAGAGTACCTCCGAAAGCTCCCTGCTTCTCTCCCTGCCTCTTGCATAGGGAATGATACAGTAGGAGCAAAAGGAGTTACAGCCGTCCTGCACCTTCACATAGGCTCTGGTCTTTTCGAGAGGCGCAGATAAGGAAAGTGGTTCATAGGATGCCTCCTTCGAGATATCCTCCATCAGAACACTTCCCTTTACAAGTTCCCCGTTTATTGCCTTCGAAACGATCTCACAAATATCCGCCTTCCGATTATTTCCGACCAATATATCAACCGAAGCATCCGCAAGCAAAAGATCCTTTCCCGACTGCACATAGCAGCCGCAGGCAATCACCACCGCATCCGGCGCAAGCTTTCTTGCGCGGTGCAGCATCTGCCTGGACTTTTTTTCCGCTATGCTTGTCACGGAGCAGGTATTTACGATATACACATCCGCAGCTTCCTCAAAGGAAACGACACTTACACCGCAGGCAGCCAGCTTCTCCAGCATGCTGTCCGTTTCGTATTGATTTACCTTACAGCCGAGGGTGATCGCCGCCACGCGGCGTCCCCTGATTTCCTCATACATTTTATTTTTCTCCAAGAAGTATTGACTTTTAAACTTCAAAACTATATTATAATACCATATTTATCAAACAAAAGTAAACAGGAGGTCTTAAGATGATAGAGGTTAAAATTTCCTTGAATTCCATCGATAAGGTGAAGAATTTTGTAAACGATATCAGCGGTTTCCCGGCAGAGTTTGATCTTGTATCCGGCAGATATGTCATCGATGCAAAATCGATCATGGGAATCTTCAGCTTGGATATATCAAAGCCCATCGACTTAAACGTTCACACGGACGGTGAGGACGAGGATATCATGGCTGCGTTAAAGCCTTATCTTGCAGAATAAAAGCCAATATAAAAATACCGCGCTTTTCAGTGCGGTATTTTTTATTCCGTAAGATACCTGATCATACCCGGTCCCAGAGTGTCCGTCGGCCTTGCTGTAAACCCGTGTTTTTCGTAGAAGGGTTCTCTTCCCTTTGCACACATGAGGCAGAGCATCATGGTGCTGTCCGGAAGCTTCAACTCCTCCGCATAAGCGGATAGTCTTGTGATCATCATGGAACCGACGCCCTTTCCCTGGGCCTCCGGCACCACGATCAGGTCCTGAATATAACAGATATAAGCTCCGTCTCCCACAAGGCGTCCCATTCCGAGAAGCTTCCCGGTCTCATCCTTTACGCAGAGATAAAACAAGCTGCCGGCAAGCGCCCTTCTTGCCTGTTCCTCCGAGACAGTTTTCCAACCCACGGAGGCACGCAGGCCAAGATACTCTTCTATACTTAATTCATTTTCTATCAACTTCAACATAGCTGCAATCTATCTTCTCACCGAGATCCCGCGAGAAGCCAAATAATCCTTTAAATCCGATATTTCCATTTCCCGGTAGTGAAAGAGCGACGCCGCAAGAACAGCCTCTGCTTTTCCTTCGTTTATGGCATCATAAAAATGCTCCATCGTGCCGGCTCCGCCCGAGGCGATCACAGGCACGGATACAAGATCCGCTACCGCGCGGGTAAGCTCCACATCGTAGCCTGCCTTTGTGCCGTCGCAGTCCATGGAGGTAAGCAGGATCTCCCCTGCTCCGAGCTCCGCAGCCTGCTTCGCCCAGACAAGCGCATCCAGACCTGTATCTATACGTCCGCCGTGTTTATACACATTCCAGCCTGAACCGTCCGCGCGTCGTTTCGCATCGATGGCACAGACTACGCACTGACTTCCGAATATTTCCGCAGCCTCCGAGATCAACTCGGGGCGATCGATGGGTGCGGAATTGACAGCCACCTTATCGGCACCGGCCCGCAGGATTTCCCTGAAATCATCCACGGTGCGGATCCCGCCGCCCACAGTAAAGGGGATGAACACGCACTCCGCCACACGTCGCACCATATCCGTCACAATATTTCTGGCATCGGAGGATGCGGTAATATCCAAGAACACAAGCTCATCGGCCATGGCCTGATCATAGATCTTTGCCACCTCAACCGGGTCTCCCGCATCTCTTAAGTTGAGAAAATTGACACCCTTGACCACACGGCCGTCCTTGACGTCCAGGCAGGGGATCACACGTTTTGTATGCATCTTAAACTCCCATGAAATTCTCTAAGATCTTAAGTCCCACACCGGAACTCTTCTCCGGATGGAACTGACAGGCAAATATATTCTCGTGCTCCACCGCCGCATGGATCAGTGTTCCGTACTCCGTGGTAGCGGCACAGTCCTCCTCGTTATCACAGGAAAGATAATAGGAATGCACGAAATACACATAGGGATTCTCAGGCAGTCCGGAAAAAAGCCGCCTTCCGGGCTTGATATCAAGATTGTTCCACCCGATCTGCGGAATCTTTAAACCGTCCTTTGCCGGGATTCTTTTGATATGCCCCGGTAAAACCGAAAGGCCTTCCACCCCGGGGCTTTCCTCGCTGTCATAAAACATGAGCTGCAGCCCGAGGCATATTCCCAGGAAAGGTGTTCCCTTTTCGCAGAGCTCCCGGATCACCGGTACGAGATCGTATGCATTCAGCTTGCCCATGGCATCTCCGAAGCTTCCGACTCCGGGCAGGATCACATGGTCCGCCCGAAAGATCTCATTCCTGTCCCGCGTGATCACGGCTTTTCCACCGAGATAGGTACAAGCCTTTTCCACACTCATGATATTTCCCGCATCATAATCTATGATCGCTATCATCTATTCGCTTACCTCAACATCTTCCAATTTGTAGCCCGCCTTCGCTATATACAGCTTGATGGTATCCGCATATTCCCCGCCCGAGAGCGAGATAACCTGGTAGGCCTGTTCCTCCGACATTCCGAAATCACTCCACAACGCCGCCATGATCTTGTCGCGACAGCCGTTGATATCCGAAACGATATTTAACTCCTCCGCCTCGGCGTAATGCTCATCGTACTTTTCGATCCCGCGGAGCAAGGCATCAAGCGCCTTATCATAGCGGTCGAGCTTTTTATTGTTCTGATAGGACTCGTACAACCGCTCCACATACATCACGGTATAGATCCTGTCCTTTAATTCCTCGTCCTTCGGCTTTACCTCCACGCCGGAAACCTCATCGTAGGCCAGTCTGTAACGCTGACGTTCAAAATAGTCCGTCGCCTTTTTGATCACCTGCGAATAGTTAAAGCTCTTCGTGCCAAGCACCACAACACAGCCAAGGGCGATAAAGAGCGCAAACACGATCACAACCACAAGGTTCGGTACCGGTTTTCCGGCAGTTGCAGCCTCGGCCTCAAGCTCCGCCTGCAGAGCCGCATCCTTGGCAGCCTTCTGATCCTTTTTCTTCTGCGCTGCCTGCGCCTTGCCTTTATTCTTTAGCTCAAGCTTCTGCTCCTTCTCGGCCTTCTTTTCTTCTTTTTTGATCTCGTTTTCGGCCTTCTTGGCTTCCTTTTGCTCCGCCTTCTTGGCCTTCTTCTCGGCGAGATACTGCTCTTCCTCCAAGTCCTCCTCATCCGGAGCACCGAACAGGATTTCCTTGATGGAACGCTTTTCTCCTTTCTCACCGGCCTCACCGGCTTCGCCTTCAACTGCTTCCTTTTTGACCTTGGTCTTTTTCTTCTTCTTTTTCTTCGGCTTTACGTCATCGATATCCTCAATCTCGTCAAGCTCCGGGGAGCCCTCTGCCATGGATGCCGCAAAGAGCTCATCGAGCTCGTCCTGGCCCTTCGTATAATTCTCGCCGAGTGGCTCTTCCTCGCCGATCCCGAGGGATGAAAAGAGATCATCCACATTCAGGTCATCCCCCGCGGATTCCGCAGGTGCTTCGGCAGGTGTCTCGGCAGCCGCAACCTGCGGCTCCGGTTCCTCCGCAACTACAGGAGGCTCTGCCTCTGCCGGTTCCGGCACAGGCTCCTCAAGCGCCGCCTCAGGCTCCTCGAAGACGGGCGGTTCATCGATGTCCTCTGCCACGCGGGATTCCGCATCGGCAAAGACATCCGCAAAATCTGTCGTCTCCTCCGCAGGCGGAAGCTCTCCTTCGTCCACGGAAAGCTCGGACTCCGCCTCCTCCGCCTCGCGAATGATATCCTCCAGGCTGACCTCGGCGGGTGCTTCCTGCGGAGCGGCTGCGCCACCCGCAAGATCCGTGACGTCCACATCGTCAAAATCGATATCATCAAGCTCCAAGTCATCCAGGCTGATATTGTCCAAGTCATCCATCTCGGACAGATCAATATCCCCGAGATCGGAGATATCAATATCAATCCCGGAATCGGAGTCGATCACATCATCGATCGAATCCTCTTCTATATCGTTTAAAAAATCTTCTACCAGCTTATCGTCCATGATCTCCTCACATACTCCGTTGTTCGGTACATATGCTCACATAGTTGGTTTTAGTATAGCACAAGTGCACGGCATAAACAATAAAAAAAATTCCCTCAGGGGCTTGAAAAAACGGGTAAATTATTATATATTCAAAACGTGAGATTCAATGAATGGGGGTGATTTCTTGAAATCCAATTTTTATGTAGAGTTCTATGGCAAGCAGGTAAGCGAGGCTTCTTTGATTGATGCGGCAAAAAAGACTTGGACGGATTCAGGCAAAAAGGCATCCGACTTAAAGTCCTTAACGCTTTATGTGAAACCCGAGGACAATCAGGTTTACTGCGTATTCAACGAAGAAGATACAGGCTGTTTCCCGCTTGATTGATCAGTCATACAGGTCGAAAAAATGATCGTCGGATTACCGGCGATCATTTTTTTGCCTGTTCGATCAATTCTCTCGCGTGGGACAGTGCCGTCTCCGTCAGCGTTTCTCCGGTGAGCAGCCTTGCAAGCTCCCGCACGGAAGCCTCCGCATCCAGGCGGCGGATATTCGTCACGGTCTTGCCCTCCTCCGCATGCTTTTCTATCTCATAGTGGCTGTCCGCTTTTGCCGCGATCTGCGGCAGATGCGTGATACACAGTACCTGATGCGCCTTTGCGATCACGGAAAGACGTTCCGCAACGGCCTGTGCCGTTTTTCCGCTGATCCCCACATCGATCTCATCAAACACAAGCGTCGGTGTATCTTCTTTCCCTGCCAGGCAGGACTTCACCGCCAACATAACTCTCGAAAGCTCACCGCCCGATGCGATCTCGTGGAGCGGCCGCATGGGCTCTCCTACATTCGTGGAGATCATAAAGACCGCATGATCGTTTCCGTCAGCGGTAAAGCCTTCCGTTCGAGCAAACTCCATATCAAACTCTACCTGCATAAAGTTTAATTCAAGAAGTGCCTCCCGAATGATCTTTACCAGCGAAACAGACTTCTTCTCCCGGGCAAGATGTAGTGCCTCGCAGGCATCTTCAAGTGCCTTCTTTTTCTCCTCATACTCCCTGCTCAGAGTTTCCATATAGGTGTCATAGGCCTCAAGCTGTTCTTTTTCCGAGCAAAAGTCCTCATACGTCTTAAGAATCTCTTCAATCTTCTGCCCGTATTTAAGCTTCAATCCGTTGATCGTGTTTAGTCGCTGCTCCGTCTGCTCCAACGTCCGCTCGTCAAAATCCAATCCGCCGATATAATCCGATAGCTCCCTGTTGATGTCGGAAAGCATGGCATCCACCTGCGTCAGCTGCTCCAAATAACCGCCGAGCTTTTCATCGAGCGCCTCCACCCGTTTCAGTCTCTCGGCCGCACGGGAAAGCTGTTCTCCGCAGGCATTCGGTGTATCATAGCCGATCAAACCGGATACCGCGCTCAGGCTCTCCGTGATCTCTCGCGCGTGCTCCGCCCTTTTATAATAGGCTTCCAGTTCCTCATCCTCCCCGGGAACAAGCTTTGCTTCCTCAATCTCCCGGATCTGGTACTCCAAATAGTCAAGTCGCTTTGCGCGAGCGCCCTCGTCCATGGATGCGGACGCAAGCGCTTCTTCCGCTTTCAGAAACGCGCTGTAAGCCTGTGCCGTCTTTTCCTTTAAGGGATCGATCTTATCTTTCCCGAACTCATCCAAAATCTGTAAATGCTTGTACGGCTTCAACAGGGTCTGCTGCTCATGCTGTGCGTGGAGATCGATCAAAAGTGCGGCAACCTCCTTTAAGAGCGCAGTCGTCACGGTCATACCGTTGATCCTGTTCTTCGTGCGTCCGTTTTCGGAAAGAACCCTCGAGATCACCAGCTCCCCGTCCTCTGCTTCAACGTCAAGTGCGGAAAGCCCCCGCTTCACATGGGGTTCCTCCACCGAAAAGGTGAGCTCCACCAAGCCGTCCTTTTCCGGGTCACGCAAGAGCTCTTTTCCGAACTTTCCTCCCATGCAAATACCGAGAGATCCGATGATCACCGATTTCCCGGCACCCGTCTCACCCGTCAGGATATTGAGGCCCTCGGAAAAATCAATATCGATCTCGTCGATCAACACGATATTTTTAATGTGCATGTTCGTCAGCATTCTTTATCTCTCCCATGATCCTTTCCGCAAAGCTGCTCTGCGCGATGGCAAGGAACACCGTGTCGTCCCCCGCGATACAACCCAGAACCCCGTCTATATTTTTCGCATCGATCCCGGCGCCGACCGCCATGGCCATACCGGGAGCCGTCTTCACCACGATCAGGTTTTCCGCATGTGTCACGGATTTAATGGAATTCAAAAACATATCGGAGATCGTATCTTTTTTCTCCGTCTCATCCGCCGCAACCACCGCATATCTGTAGGTGTCCTCCACACGGACCTTGCGGATGTTAAGTTCTCGAAGATCCCTCGATACCGTGGCCTGGGTTGCGGCAAAGCCCTGAGCAAGAAGAAGCTCGATCAGTTCCTCCTGTGTCCGAACCACACGTGTATTTATAATGTTTAACAGTGCACGCTGTCTTTTTCTTTTCATATCAGCTTCTCCCGCAGGATGGTATAAAAGCTTGTATCGTAGAGCTTTACAAAAGAAACCGCATGAGATGAAATCTCCGCCGTCACACTGTCGCCCACGGAAAGCGGAATTCCCGGTTCTCCGTCGAAGGAAACAATAGCCTCCGTGTCCTGCGTCTTTCTCTTTTTTACAATCTCTACCCGGATCTTCTCGGACGCATCATACACAATGCTCTTTGCAGAAAGAGAATGCGGCGAGATGGGTGTCACCACGATGACATGCGCTCTGGGGCTCACGATGGGCCCGCCCGCAGACAGGCTGTAGCCCGTTGATCCCGTGGGTGTTGCAATGATCACGCCGTCCGCCTCATAGGTATCAAGCAACTGATCATTTACATAGATGTTAAGGCCTATGATACGGGAAAAACCCGCTCTCGTGACAACGATATCATTTAACGCAAGCGACTGCGTATTCCCCACGGTTCCGCTGATCATCATGCGCTTTTCCACGCTGTATTCCCCGGCCACCAGGCGATCTAGGGCAGCATGCACGTTTTCGCGCTCCACCTCCGTCAAGAAACCGACGGTGCCGAGATTGATCCCGAGCATCGGGATCCGCTCACCGAAGATCTTCGCGGTGCGCAGCATGGTTCCGTCCCCGCCGCACACAAGACAGATGTCCGCGGAAAGGCCCGGCTGTTCCTGCGCATTTTTTAAAACCTCAGTCTCCTGTCCGTGCTCCCGCAGATAGGACGAAAGCTCCAGGCTGAAGGAGAGGTCGATATCCTTTTCATCATTTGCCACGATCAAAAACTTCATAATTTACCTCAATTATTTCAGGATTCTTCGGGCTGACGCCCTCAGAATGACAGGCCTCTTACTTATCAAGGGCCGCATGGGACGCTTCAACAACGGCATCGACATCCGCATCCGCCACCAAAACCTCGCCGCAGTCTTCCTTCGTCATGAAAAGCAGATACTCAATGTTTCCCTCCGGCCCCTTGACCGGTGAAAAGGTAAGTGCCCGCGGATAAAACCCGTGCTCCGATGCAAAGGAGACCACAGTCCGGATCACCTCGGCATGCACCTTTTTATCTCGAACCACACCCTTTTTCCCGACCTTTTCCGGCCCGGCCTCAAACTGCGGTTTGATCAGGCACACGATCTTCGCGCCGGCCTTTATCAGCTCGTGTACCGGCGGCAACACCTTGGAAAGCGAGATGAACGAGACATCCACGGATACAAAATCAAGTGCATCCGGCACCTGCTCCGCAGTCACATAACGAATGTTCGTTTTTTCCATCACCACAACGCGCGGATCATTTCGAAGCTTCCAGGCAAGCTGCCCGTAGCCCACATCCACGGCATACACCTTGCTCGCGCCGTTTTGCAGCATACAGTCCGTAAACCCGCCGGTAGATGCACCCACATCCATGCAGCAGGCTCCTTCCAGCGTGATGGGAAACTCCTGCATGGCTTTCTCCAGCTTCAGTCCGCCGCGGCTGACATAGGGTAGTGTCTTTCCCTTGATCTCTATTTCAACTTCTTCCGAAAATGTACTTCCGGGCTTATCCTCCTTGTTTCCGTCCACATACACGATGCCGGACATGAGGATTGCCTTCGCCTTCTCTCTCGATTCGGCCAGTCCGCGTTTTACCAGAAGTACATCCAGTCGTTCCTTAGACATTTTGTTCACCTATAGGATTCATAATTATTTCAGGATTCTTCGGGCTAGCGCCCTCAGAATGACAGGCAGTCATAATCTTTTCAAATAAATGATCGGAATCGATTTCAAGCCGCGCGCGCTGCTCCTTCACCGTACCCTGGGCAACGATTCCGTCTTTGATCGAAGCATTTAACAGCTTTAAATCTGCTCTCATATATCCGCCGGAAGCAAGGCTTGCGACAAGTTTTTCATAATAACCGCCTGCCCGGATATTTTCCTCCATTACCACAAGGAGCTCATGGGAGGCTGCCGTCTGTTCCAAAAGCTCCTCATCTACCTCCGAGAGGAAACGCACATTGATCAGCGTCGGCGAGATCCCTGCCTCGCGTAACCTGTGCACGAGATGCGTCGCCTCCTGCACCATGCGACCGCAGGCGTAGATTGCCACCCTGCTGCCCTTTACGATACATTCGCTCTTTCCCTTTTCTATGGGCGCGGCAAAATCTGCCAGTCCTTTATAAGCATCACCCTTCGGATACTTGATCGCCACCGGTCCGTCCGCCTCTACAGCATAGTCGAGCATCGCCATCAATTCAAAGCGATTCTTCGGCGCCATCACCGTCAGGTTCGGCATATGCGTAAGATAGGAAGTGTCATAGATTCCCTGATGCGTCTCCCCATCCTGTCCCACCAGCCCGGAACGGTCAAGTGCAAAGATCACATGAAGATTCTGCAGGCAGACATCGTGCAGCAGCTGATCATAGGCTCTCTGTAAAAAGGAGGAGTAGATTGCCACAACCGGTATCATTCCCGCCTTGGCAAGCCCTGCCGCAAAGGTCACGGCATGCTGCTCTGCGATCCCGACATCGAAAAAGCGTTCCGGAAAAGCGGCCTCAAAGCGGTTAAGACCGGTCCCGATCGACATGGCAGCCGTGATGGCCACCAGGTTTTCATGCTGCTCTCCGAGCTCCACCATATGCTTTGCAAAAATGTCCGTATAGGAGCGCTGCTTCTTTTCCGAAAGCTCCTTACCCGTCTTCACATCAAAGGGGCCGATACCGTGGAAGTAGTCCGGGTGCGCCTCGGCAGGCGCATAGCCCTTTCCCTTCTTCGTCTTTACATGAATGAGCACCGGCTTGTTTAAGGCAAAGGCCTTCTTGAAGGTGGATACCATCTGGCCCACATTGTGCCCGTCCACCGGTCCGACATATGTGATCCCCAGCTCTTCAAAAAACATACCGGGTACCAAAAGCTGTTTCAAACTGTCCTTGGAGCGCTTGATGGTCTTAGCCACCTTCTCACCGGTCTTCGTGGAGGTCAGCGCATTTTCCACGCCGGACTTGATCTCGTTATAAGCCGCGCCCACACGGATATTATTTAAATATTTCGACATACCGCCCACATTTTTGTCTATGGACATTTCATTGTCGTTTAAGATGATCACGAGGCCGTTTCTGCTCTGCGAAAGACAGTTCAGGGACTCGTAGGCCATACCGCCTGTCATAGAGCCGTCCCCGATCACACAGGCAATCTTCTCGTTTCCTCCCGCCAGATCCCTGGCAGTCGCATAGCCCATGGCAGCTGAGATACCCGTGGTAGAATGCCCCGTGTCAAAGGCGTCACAGGCGCTCTCCCGCCCTTTCGGAAATCCCGCCAGGCCGTCCTGCTGCCGCAGTGTATCAAACGCGTCCTTCCGGCCCGTCAAAAGCTTATGTGTGTAGGACTGGTGTCCCACATCAAAAATCAGCTTGTCCTCCGGGAAATCCAACACCAGATGCAAGGCCATGGTAAGCTCCACGGCTCCGAGATTTGAGGCCAGGTGTCCGCCCGTCTTTGAAACCTTCTCGATCAGAAATTCACGGATCTCCTGCGCCAGCCGCCCGTAAGCATCCTTTGAGATATTCTTTATGTCATTTTCCTTCTTGATCTTTTCGAGATAACTCATATCATCTGTCCCGCTCCACCAAGGAAAGCAGGAGCTCCTTTAATTCTTCCTTCGCCTGTGTGTCCTTTACCGAAAGCTTTGATAGCGCGTCCATCGCCCGGGCCGTCATATCGGATACATAGGCCTTTGCGGCTTCCATGCCGTGCATGGTCACATAGGTATATTTATCGTTTCGCTCATCGGAACCGATCGGCTTTCCGAGGGATGCCGCATCGCCTTCCACATCCAGGATGTCATCGCGCACCTGAAAAGCAAGTCCCACACAGCTCCCGATCGTCTCCAAAAGCGTAATCTCATGATCGTCGGCACCGCCCAGGATTGCGCCGCAAAGAAGCGCGCACTCGATCAGAGCCGAGGTTTTATTTTCATAGATAAATGCAAGCTCTTCCTCTCCGATGGGCTTACCGGTTAATTCACAGTCAAGCACCTGGCCGCCCAACATGCCGTCAAGCCCCGGTTTTTCCGTAAGCACGGAAAGTGCCCGCTCCACCTTTTGGTCTCCCGGACAAAGTGAAAAAGCCTTAGCCGCCGTAAAAAACGCATAGTTTAACAGCGCATCTCCCGCCAGAATGGCCGTAACCTCGTCATAGGCTACATGCACCGTCGGCTTTCCGCGGCGCAGATCATCGTTGTCTAAGGCAGGAAGGTCATCGTGGATCAGCGAATACGTGTGGATCATCTCGATCGCCGCCATAAAGCAGTCCACCGGACGTGCCTGTGCCCGATCTTCTCCCGCGTACATCTCGTAGGCAAGCAGCATCATGAGCGGGCGGATCCGCTTTCCCCCCGCACAGAATGCATAATTCATGGCCGAGATGCATCTGCTTGCGTAGCCCTTCTCCTTCGGAAGATAGGCATATATGATCTTTTCGAGTTCTTCGACGCTATGCCTCATTTAAGATCTTGATCTCCTTTTCCACACCTTCTAAGTTTTCCTTGCAGGCCGCAACCAGCTTGCAGCCCTCGGTGTACAATGAGAGTGCATCCTTTAAGCTCGTTTCCGGGTTTTCAAGGGCGCTGTTGATCTCGGCGATCCGCGCGAATGCATCCTCTATCACGATTTCCTTGTTCTCTTCTGCCATCTTATATAACCTCCGCTTTTACCGTCCCGGTACTTACCGTGATGGCAAGCTCATCGCCCTTCTTCAGGACTGCAACATCATTTAACGGTGCGCCCTGATGCTCGATGTATCCAAATCCCCCGACAAGCTTTGCCGAAGGAGAAAGACCGTTCAGCTTTTCAGCAAGCATTTCCAGCCTGTGATACCTGTCAACATATTTTCGCTCCATGGCAAGCCGCATACCATCCGTCAGCTTGTCCAAGGTCTGCATATGATTTCGAAGTCGGTTCTCCGGTCCGAGTGAAGAAAGCCTCATAAACAGGTTTTCCAAAGTCAGCCGCGTACGCTGCATACGCCCCTGCATACCGATGTGCATGCTGTTTTCCATCTGGCGGAGCTGATTGACCGTCGACATGATATCCGGGATCGCAAGCTCGCACGCCGCAGACGGCGTCGGAGCCCTGCGGTCGGCCGCATAGTCCGAGAGCACCAGATCCACCTCATGTCCCACACCCGAAATGATGGGTGTATTTGCCGCCGCTATGGCACGTACGACAATCTCTTCGTTAAACGCCCACAGATCCTCCATGGAGCCGCCGCCGCGTCCGACAATGATGGTGTCTAAGCCCATGCCATCGAGCACGCGGATTCCTCTGGCAATGGTCTCGGCCGCGCCCTCACCCTGCACCTTTGCCGGATACAGATAGAGCTGTACGTAAGGGTCTCTTCTTCTTGCGATATTCATAATGTCCTGGATCGCGGCGCCTGTCCTTGCCGTCACGATCCCGACCTGTTTGGGATACTTGGGAATTTCCTTTTTAAGATCCGGATCAAACAGTCCTTCCTCATTCAGCTTTTTCTTCAGGCGTTCAAACTGCTCATACAGATTTCCCGCCCCGGCAAGCTCGATCATCTCCGCGTAGAGCTGATATCTGCCGTCACGCTGATATACGTCCACTCGGCCCGTCACGGAGACCGCCTGCCCGTCTGTCATTTGGAACTTCAGACCGTTTGCCCTGCTCTGCTTGAACATGACAGCAGGAAGCGTCCCGGTGTCATCCTTTAAGGAAAAATAGATATGCCCGGAGCTGTGATACTTCAGATTTGAAATCTCGCCGGATACCGTGATGTTTTTCAACAGATAATCCTGCGAGATCAGATTTTTGATATAATTATTTACCTGACCTACGGTATAGACCTTCATTTACCGCTCCCGCTGATCTTACCGAGCACACCGTTCACAAAGGCTCTGGCATCCTCGTTGCAATACACCTTGGAAAGCTCCACCGCCTCGTTGATCGCCACCTTCACGGGAATATCGTCATCGTAGCGCATCTCATAAACTGCCAGACGAAGAATGGCAAGCTCCGCCTTTCCGATCCGCTCAAAATTCCAGCCCTCGGAGGCCGAAGCGATGGCGCTGTCGATTTCCTCCTTGTGGTCAAGGATCTCTCCGATCCTGGTGCGGATCCTTTGTTCTTCCTCTTCCGTCAGGTTTCCGTCTCCGTGAATGTAGGCCTGCTCCTCATCCGAGATCGGGGAAGCGGCAATGCCTTCGATTGCAAGGTCCAGCTGTTCTCCCATCTCGGCACTTTTGTGAAATGCATCACGAAACAGGATCCGATATATGTTTTCGCGTTCTTCTCTTCTTGTCATTTCTCTTCTACCACGATCCCGAGCACTCTGGTATTCACCGTCTCAACGGTAAGCCCCGTCATGTTCTCGATTGCCTGCTTTACCTTACTCTGCACCTCTGCAGAAACCTTCTTGATACTGTAACCGTAGAGGATCGTCATTGTGATTGTCACGTTCACGACCTTGTTTGCGATCTCACAGTTCACGGCACCGGCAAGCTTCTTTTTTCCTGCCTTTGCCACCATCTCTTTCGTTACATTCCCGCCGAGCTTCGCAACGCCTTCAGCCTCCATGGCTGCGATCCCCGCGATGGATGCCACCACCGAATCCGCGATCCGTATGGCGCCCAGTCCTTTTTGTTCCTCCATCGGTAATGCCTCCTCATTATGAAATAACACTCCGCCAAACCGACGGAGTGTCATCTAAGCAAATCCTATACTCTGGAAAGATACTCACCTGTTCTGGTATCGATCTTGATCACATCTCCCTGGTTTACAAAGAGCGGAACATTCAGGGTTGCACCTGTCTCTACGGTACACGGCTTAGTTGCGCCTGTAGCCGTATCACCCTTAACACCCGGCTCGCACTCCGTGATCTCAAGCTCAACGAAAAGCGGTGCCTCAACAGCAAATACCTGACCCTTGTGGGAAACCACCTTTACGGTCTCGTTTTCCTTAACGAACTTCAACGCATCACCGATCACATCAGCGTTTAATGCGATCTGCTCGAAGGTCTCATTGTCCATGAAGTTGTAGAGCTCACCGTCGTTGTAGAGATACTGCATATCCTTACGGTCGATGTGTGCTGTCTCGCACTTCTCGGTCGGGCGGAAGGTTTTTTCCACAACACCGCCGCTCTTTATATTCTTAAGCTTTGTGCGGACAAAGGCTGCGCCTTTTCCCGGCTTTACATGCTGAAACTCAATAATCTGATAGATGTTACCTTCAAGTTCAATGGTAACGCCGTTTCGAAATTCACCTGCTGAAATCATAAATAAACCTCCTGCTTATTCAAATAAATTAAATCTAACCTATTCTATTATAGAAACGCCCATTTTGCAAGCGATTTTTTACGAAATATAAAGCAATTCCTTGGGTGAAGAGGCAAGATTTCTATAGCCGTCCTCCGTGACGACGACCATATCCTCGATCCGCACGCCGAACTTTCCCGGAAGATAGATCCCGGGCTCACAGGTGACCACATGACCGACCTGGAGGATCTCGTCACACTTCTGCGAAAGGCGCGGCTCCTCATGGATATAAAGTCCTACACCGTGTCCCAGTCCGTGCCCGAAAAAACCGTCATAGCCCGCTTTCGCGATGATATCCCGTGCCACCTTGTCCACTTCTTTACAGGACACCCCGGGGCGAATGTGTTTTAAACTCTCGGTCTGCGCAAGGAGCACCGTGTCATAGACTTTCTTTTGCTCATCGGAAATCTCATCTTTACTTCCGGTAAACACCGTGCGTGTCATATCCGAGCAATACCCCTCATACACACAGCCAAAGTCCATGGTGAGAAACTCTCCGCGCGCAAGCTGTTTGTCCGTCGGGACGGCATGCGGCAGGGACGAATGCTCCCCCGACGCAGCGATCGTATCAAAGGAAAGACCGGTTGCGCCCAGCTGCCGCATTTTCACCTCAAGTGCGAGTGCTACCTCGCGCTCGGTCATACCGGGTTTTAACACGGTGCAGATATGAGAAAACGCTTCATCGCCGATCGCCTCGGCACGGGCAAGCTTCTCAATCTCCTCCGCGCATTTCACCATCCGAAGCTTATTAACGCTGTCACCGAGTTCGATCAGCTCTGCCTGATCTCCGATCGTATCGGCAAGCTTCTTATATGCCTCATAGGAAATATGTTTATTTTCAAAGCCGATCACAAGCTTTTTGTCTTCAGTTTTCAACGTGCTTTCTTCAAGCAGGCGCTTTACCGTTTTGGCATAGCCGTCCAAGCCGATATCCACGATCTCGCAATCCGGCGCCTCGATCCCCGCCTGCTCCGTATACCTCGAATCCGTCAGAATCCGTGTTTTATCCTTCGTAACGAGCATATACCCCTCATGTCCCGCATATCCGCTGTTGTAGTGGATGTTATAGCCGTCGGTGAGAAGTAATGCATCACAATTGTATTCTGCAAGTAGATTCTTTATAGTCTTCATTTTTTCTTTCTTTACCTCTGGCTACTATTCTTTCAATTTCCTTTTTAGACTCTCCCCTTGTCATCCCTATATTGGGGAGAAATGTAGCATCATCAATCTGGTTGTTGATTTTTTCCACGGCAACCAAAATGGAATGAAGCCTAAAAGAATTCATTTTTACTTCGTACTCATATTGTTCTCTCAAATCACGAATTTCTTGTTTTAATTCTATTACTTCCTTTTTTAGTTCTTCTAATTCTTCATGCATATCAGTTTTTCTCCTTATCTACTCAATCAAAACACTTATTGCTTCTTTATCATACACCGCGTAGCGGTGAAATGTAAAGCTACAGATTGGAGCATTTTTTATGTCAACAAGTGATAAAACAAGGGTTCACAAGCACCCCTACTGGTTTTTCAATACCAAAAAAACTTACTTATGTAAACTGAGGAGCAACCACCTGACTTACAGATGATCGCTCCCCGATGAACGTCCAAGTTATTTCTTAATCTTAAACGTGATCTTTCTTGTCCCCTTAAAGTTTCCGATTCCCGTGATCACGATGGTTGCCGTTCCAACCTTCACATTATTCTTATATGTGAGCTTGTAATCCGTACCTCGCTTTAAGGTCTTTCCGTTGTATTTCAGAACCGGGAGCGGTTTGATTGCCTTTCCCGTGTACTTTTTGGCAGCGATCTTCGTCACGCTCGCTGCGGTAATAGCTCGTTTTGTGAT
>CACZPL010000182.1 GCA_902783015.1 uncultured Lachnospiraceae bacterium | reverse complement strand
CAGGCTGTAAAAGAACAATCCGATCGGAACACTGATAAGCGAAAGCAATGTCAGTTTCCAATTAACGGTGAACATGATCACAAGGATACCGATCGGAACGACAGCGTTTGAAATCAGTTCGGGAACGATATGCGCCAACGTTGTCTCTATGGAATCCACACGCTCTACAATTATGTTTTTATATGATCCTGTCGAATCCTCAAGAACATCTCCCAGCGGCATGAGACTTAATTTCTTAGTCAATCTTCTTCTGATTTCCGCAAGCACGCCGAACGTCGCCCTGTGCGACAGGGTCGTGGATATGCTGTGAAAGGCTTTATTGATAAGCCAGCAGCACGAGATGATAGCACATTGGATCAAATAAAACTGCATATCCTTCTCTCCGTCAATCAAGGCTTTCACAATCTTGGCCACATAAAAATACGGCACAAACCCCGCCAACACACTTATGATTGCGAATAACACGCTCAGAATATATGAGCTTTTATTCATTCCCGCAAACTCAAGTACCCAGCTTAATGTAGATCTCTTTTTTTCACCTTTCATTTTTCTTCCTTTCCTCCGTTTCTTTTATATGATTATCCCGTCTCAAAAATGAGCCCCGTCCTAAAAGAACGGGACTCACAAAAGAGAGGAATACTAATGAGCAAACATATTAAAGAACTTCCCATCTGCTTCCCATATTCTGAAAGCCGCCTTCCGGCATACAGCCGCTACAGGTCTTCCCGCCGATCAGTCTCGTTAGTTTTGTTATTCTTTTATGGATTGTCTTTCTCATGACCATCACACCTTTCCCTGTTCTATTCCATTCCCTTTAGGATCTCAACCATATCCAGTCTTTTGATCCGTTTGTTAAACATGTAGCTTACAAGCACGGACGTTACCAGCACGACAACCGCGGAAAGTGCATAGGATATAAATCCGGCACCGACCTGATAATCCATGCTGTCTCCGTTCGAATCGAACATATACTGCAGGATCACGGTCCCGAACGGCGCTCCGATCAGAACACCCAACACGGACAACCAGAGGTTTTGCAGAGAGAGCAGTTTCCTGATCCGGCCGGTTGTAAAACCGAGCACCTTCAATGTTGCAAATTCCTTCACGCGCTCGTTAAACGAGAGATTCCCGCAGTTGTAAAGCACTACCACCGGCAAGATCAAAGCAAAGGCTATAAAAACACCTATCATTGCATCGATCATGGACATCATGACGTCAAAGCTCTCGCGAAGATCCGTATCATCGTGCACTGCCAAAACACTGTCGGACACCCTGCTCACTTCCTCATAGCCGACAGATTCATCCGTATACAGCATCCCGGGTGCAAACTCAAGACCGTACTCTTCATAATCCGCTCTGAGCATTGTCACGCCCTGAAGATTGGGATTCCGATTGATCAGGCCGATCTTTGACTCGTACCAGGTGTTTTTATCGTAGATGTGCCAGTAAAGCACATCCCCCTCCTCAACGGAAAGAGCCTTGGCAAGCTTCTGTGTGATCGCGATACTTCCCGGTGGCAGAGCCACCGGATCACGATGGACATCGGTAAGACCGAAATTGCCCTTTCCCTCGGTCACGATCATGGTCGTAGATCTCTTCTCTCCGGCCGACGCGTTCTTTTTTGCGGCAATCTCCACAGTCTGCGCCTGTACGAGTTCTCCTTCATACAGCCCTCTTACCTTTTCGGCTTCCGAAAGCGACGTTCCTCCGGAAAAATCGATTTCCGCCTTATATCTCTGCAGCTTGTCAAAGGTCCAGCTCGAGGTATCCTTGATCGTTACATAGGATGCGAAGGCGGCAACCATGAGCATCATCCCGGCCGCAGTTCCGAATACCCCCATAAACGCTCTGAGCTTCCCTCTGGATATATCTCTTAAATTATATTGTGAAGAAAAGCCAAGCTTCTTCCAAAACGGCAGCTTTTCAAACAAGGTATTTCTGCCCGACTTCGGAGCCGCCGGCCTGAGTGATTCCGCGGGCTTTACATCCATTACCTTACGACAGGAAAGATAGGTTGCTCCCGTACAACAGAACACGATCAGTGCGAGCACAAGGAAAAAGCTTGCATCCATCTCCACCGTCCATCCCGGGATGAAATACCACTCCCGGAATATCTTTGCGATAAACTCACCGATCCCGTAAGTCCCGACATATAATCCGGCAACGGAACCGACAAACGAAACTAAAAAACTGTAGCTCAAATAATGGATGATGATCTTGCGCCGCTTCATACCGAGCGCTCTCATGGTTCCGATCTGAACCCTCTGTTTTTCGATCATTCGGTTCATGGACGTCATGATGACCAAGAGTGCTATGGCTATAAACACAACCGGAAATGTAACCGCGAACTGATCATGCTGTGCCAGCTCATCCGCCATCACCTTCATCCCGGGCAGATCGTTTCTGTCACAAAAAACAGCAAAGTCACCGGACAGTGCATCAGAGATCTCCTGCTCCATGCCCTTTACGTCTTCGCGATCCGTGGTAAAGATCAGCTCCGTTTTCGGAATGCTGTCGAAGCCTTTAGACGAAAGGTATACAACACTGATGTTTTTGATCACGACATCGAGATCCTTATCCGCCTTCAGATACTGATACTCCGGAGATACCGCAAGTCCGCGTACCGTCTTTTCAACCTCAAATCCCATGTAGATCATGGAGAATTGATCACCGGGTTTTATCTCCCACGCATTTGCGAAGCTTTCGGATAACCAGACACCGTCAGTATCCTCTGTATCGAATTCCGCTCCCTGCGTTACAAGCGGTTTTGAAACCGTATTCTCCGGTAACAGATATACCTCAAGCTGCGCCTGATCGTGCTCCTTGGCATTTGCAGTGACGTGTGTTCTCAGCTGTGCATCCTTTACATCCGGAAGCTTCTTAACGCTTTCCAATTGTTCATCCGAAAAACCTTCACTGTAGATCCAACCGTCGGCATTGTTGGTTTTTTCAAACAGATCATCCAGCTTGTTATAGGCGCTGATATTGCTTGCTTTCATACCGGCAAAGAGAGAGATTGCCAAAAACGACAGGATCAGGATTGAAATAAACTGTCCCATGTTTTTAATCAGCTCACGCAGCATCTTTCGAAAAAGCATTACCACTCAACCTCCCTTACTGCCTTGGGAGCTTCATTAATCTTAATTTCTCTTACTTTTCCGTTTTTCATGCGGATCACTTTATCCGCGCACTGCGCGATATCCGCATTATGAGTTACGAGGATCACGGTTTTCTTCTGTTCCCTGCATAGCTTCTGCAGCAGTTCAAGTACGATCACGCCCGTCTCAGAGTCGAGTGCGCCTGTTGGTTCATCTCCCAAAATGATCTTCGGATTTTTGGCGAGAGCTCTCGCGATGGAAACTCGTTGCTGCTCGCCGCCTGACATCTGCGCCGGGAATTTATTCTTATGCTCCGCAAGCCCGACCTGAGCCAGCATCTCTTCAGCATTCCCGGCATCCTTGACAATGTTTTTGACAAGGGAAACATTTTCAAGCGCGGTCAAAGACGGGAGCAGATTGTAAAACTGAAAGATGAAGCCGATCGTTCCTGCGCGATAAAGGGATAGCTCGCGATCATTCATCTTCGAAACCTCCTGCCCCGCCACAGTAACCCTTCCGGAGGTCGGCACATCCATGCCTCCGAGCATGTTTAACACGGTAGACTTTCCTGCTCCGGACTGTCCGAGTATCACAACGAACTCCCCTTCATTGATTGAAAAGGAAACGTTGTCGTTTGCAAGCTGCGTTGCGTCACCCTCTCCGTATTTTTTTGTCACATTCTCAAATTCCACGATTGACGACGCACCGCTTTGCATCATTTTAGTTTTCCTCCGTTTATTTCGTCTTACAATCTATGTCTCCGGCTGCCGGCTCACGAAAGATCCGTCATGCTCTTTAATCCGAGTGCCACCGTGGAACCGTTGTGCAGCATAGCCGAGGTTGACGGCGAGATCAGACCCGCGATCCCCAGTGCGATCAGGGACGTATTGAACCCTACGATGGTTCTGTAATTAAACCTGATACGTTTCATCAGGAGCGTACTCAGTTTTCTGAGTGTAACTATACTTGAAAGATCCGACGAGCTGATGGTGATATCCGCAATCTGCCTTGCGATCTCTGCTCCCTCACTGATGGCGATCCCCGCATCCGAGGCTGAAAGCGCAGGTGAATCATTGATCCCGTCACCGACCATGATGACACGTCTTCCGTCCGCCTTTTCGCGTTCTATAAAGCCCGCTTTATCCTCCGGCAGTACCTCTGCATAATACTCCGTGATCCCGACCTCCTGTGCGATCCTCGCAGCGGTTTTTTCGCTGTCGCCCGTCATCATCACAATATGAGAAAAACCCTGCTCGCGCAGCTTCGCGATTACATCCTTCGCTTCTTTTCTTAACGGATCCTCGATCAAAATACACGCGGCAAGCTTGCCACCCTTTGCGTAATACAAAATAGAATAATCATCCGGGAGAGAATCAAAGAGTTCTCTTTTGTCGTACGGAAGCTGAACAGCCTCGTCCTCAAAAACAAAATGATAGCTTCCGATAACAGCCTTTTCTCCATCGATCGTACTGGATACGCCATGAGCCACGATGTACTCCACCTTTGTGTGAAGCTCATCGTGTTGCAGACCCTTTCGCTCGGCTGCCTCCACGACCGCCCGCGCCACGGAATGCGGGAAGTGCTCCTCTAAACATGCTGCCTGTCTGAGCAGTTCGTCCTCCGACTCATTGCAGAACGAGACAACCCTGACCACGGTCGGCTGCGCCTTCGTCAGCGTTCCGGTTTTGTCAAACACGATGGTATCCGCATCTGCCACAGCCTCCAGGAACTTCCCGCCCTTTACGGTAATGTCGTGCTCCGACGCTTCTCTGATCGCAGACAGGACCGAGATCGGCATTGCCATCTTTAAAGCACAGGAATAGTCCACCATCAGGACAGATACGGCCTTTGTCACGTTTCTTGATAAAAACCACGTGATCGCCGATGCGGCAAAGGTGTAGGGAACCAGCCTGTCTGCCAAGCGCTCCGCCTTGCTTTCAAGGGAAGACTTCAACTTCTCGGATTCCTCGATCATCCGCACGATCTGATCAAAACGCCCACAACCCTCGGTCTGCGTTACTCTGATCGTCACTTCTCCTTCTTCCACAACCGTCCCGGCAAAGACGCTTGTTCCGACGCTCTTTCTGACCGCTGCAGATTCGCCCGTCATGGAAGACTGATTGACCATCGCTTCGCCGTCACACACCTCGCCGTCAAAGGGGATCATGTTCCCCATACGGACAACCACACGGTCTCCGCGAACTACAGATGAGGCATCGGTCTGTACTTCTCCGTTTTCCGTGAGTAACCAAACACGCTCAACGTTTAACGACATCCTTCTGGCCAGATCATCCACGGACCTCTTGTGTGTCCATTCTTCCAGGGTGTCTCCGATCCCGAGCAGAAACATCACGCCGGATGCCGTCTTGTGATCTCCCGTGAGCAGTGCAGCCGTGATGGCCGTGGCGTCAAGCAGTTCAACCTGCAGTTTTTTATTCCGAAGAGTTTTCAATCCCCTGCAGATATATTTCACTGCCTTCAGGGTTTCGATCACCTTGCGAAAAGGCACGGGAAGAAGAAGCCTTTTCCCGTAGTGAAGAATGGCTGAAGTCACGATCTTATCATAGTACTTTGCTGACTGTTCCCGTCCCGAGCTTTCCGCCATACTCGCCGGAAGCGAAACCTTATCAAGGGAAAAGTCTCGCAGCTTGCTCAAAACCTGCTTTCTGTCGCCGTCATAAACCAGAACAACATCCGCAGTCCGTTCATATACATGAACCTCTTTGATCTCCGGCTGACTCTTCAGATAGTATTCGATGGTGTCCGCTTCGGAAAAGCTCATGCGTTTCATCGAAAAATGAACGCGGATCCTCGATCTGATCTCATGCTTGATCGTAAAGTCCATACCTAAGCCTCCGCTTCTTCCGCTTCCTCAATTACCTCTTCGGCTGATTTTTCCTCCTCGAGTTCTTCCTTCTTTGCTCTGTCCTCATTGATCTGTTTTGCCTCGGCATAGATGTCGGAGCAATTTTCCTGCAGGGTAGTCACCTGATCCAGGACAGCATCCTTCACGCGAAGCACACCTGCGGTGCAGTGCGTATAAACCTTCTTTGCATCCTTTGATGAAAGGAGTTTCACTCCCTCCAAACCAAACAGTGTTCCCAGCGCAAAAATACCTACTTTGTTCCAGCTCATTTTTATTCCTCCCATATAATTCCGTTTACTTTTTGTTATAACCGGTTGATATTGTGATCAAAAAACAGATCACCGTAGCCCATGCCCAAAACTTATGCTGCTTCACCTCTTCACCTCCTTATAACAGAATACCCGAGATCGGTGATCACCTTTTCAAGTTCCGCATCTTCAATTTCCCTGCTGAGCTTTACAACAGCACGAGCTCTGCTCCTCTGTACCTTCGCATTCACGCCCTCCATGGAATTTAAAGCATTATGAATTCGCGCGGCACAATGATCACACATCATGCCATCGATCCCGATCACCTTCGTG
>CACZPL010000181.1 GCA_902783015.1 uncultured Lachnospiraceae bacterium | reverse complement strand
TGGACCACGGTCTGCTGCGGCAGATAACCGATCTCGTTTTTCTTCATGCCGTCGTCATAGGTGATCTCCCCGCCGAGCAGGGGTGTCAGGCCGAGCAGTGTTTTCATCAGCGTGCTCTTGCCTGCGCCGTTTTCGCCCACAATGCACAGATAATCTCCGTTATTGACGCAGAAGTCGATCCCTTCCGTCACTATTTCGTTATCGTAACCCAAGGTCAGGTTATTACATGTGATCAATGCCATGTATATATCTTCCTTATGCTTCTTTTTTCTTACATTCCTTGCAGATCCCCAGGATCACCGATCCCTCGCAGACCAGCGAAAAATCGTGTTCCCGCATCAGATGCTCCTCGATCTCATGCATAAACTCGCATTCGAGATGGATGATCCTGCCGCATCTGTTGCACTGCATATGCAGATGATTGTGGCAGTCCTTATCCTCCACCGCATACTGGTACATCACGCTGTTTGAGCCCATGCTCTTATAGCGAAGCAGAACCCCGTCCTCGGCCAGCTTGTCCAGATTTCTGTACACGGTTGCCAGATTGATCTGTGTTTTCTCGCCGCTTAGGTAATCGTACACCTGCTGCGCTGAGAAATGCTTGTCCTGCTGCGCCGTGATGTAATCCATGATCTGTTGTTTTGACTTTGTTTTATATTCTTTCGCCATAAGCAATCTCCAAAAATGCAATTCATTTGCAATTTCTGATTATAGTATCGTCCGCACGAAAAGTCAAGAAAAAAGAGCACCTTTCGGCGCTCTTTTTCAGTTTAGTCATTATCCTCGTTCATCATCTTATTCTTCTTCGCGTTTTCGAAATGAATCGGATTCAGGGCTTCCTCCATCTGCCTTTCGATATCCGCTACGGAATCAAAGCTGGTGTTCGGATCCTGCGGTTCTTCTTCGATGATGATATTGTTGTTCTTCTTCGAGGATTTCTTTTTCCCCGGTCCCCGATCATTGATGCGATTAATCTCATCGAGCTGGTCCTCAATCAAAAGCTGGCGCTTTTCTTCCTCCTGAAGCTCCTTCATGGACTTGCGCTTGGACGGCTGCTTTTTGCCCTCGATCTCCTTCTCGTCTTCCGGCTCTATGATGATCTTTTGATCCTCTTCCTTGACATTTCTGATATTGTTGATCTTCTTTCGGGGCTTCTTCTTTCCGACATTCAGCTTGTTGTTGATCATATCCTGCAGGAAGGTTTCCATTTCCGTCTTTTCCTGCGGCGACAAAGCGCCGGAATCAATGATACCCTGCAGCTTTTTGATCTGGTAGTTTCTGACAAGCTCGTCGTGACGTTTTTCAAGAACCTCGATCTCCCTCTCCAAATCGGGAATGGACCCACTGAGTGCCGCGGATTTCTCAAACATTACGATCGCGTTTTTCTTGTTTTCGATATCGTCTCCGACCTTTGTGATCTCTTCCGCGGCCTTCGAATCTTCATACGCTTTCCTTGCCCGGTATTCGGCGGAATTCTTATATGCCTTAACCGCCTCCTTCTTCTTTGCGTCCAGGCTTTGCTCATAGGCCTTCTTCGCCGCTTCGCGCTCCTCCTTTTTCAGCTGCTTTACCGCAACCTTCTTTGTGCGCGATAAGTATTTATCCACCGCCGGATTCAATTTCACGGTTCTCTCCGTGCCGTCTAAGGTTTTGAGCTGATCCTCGCACAGCGCGATCAATCCCTTTGCATAGGAGAGACGGTACTTTCTCATGGGATTGGTCTTGCTGATGAAGAACTGGCCCTCCCTTACAGTCACATAGGTCTGAGCAAAAGTTTTCAGGTTCGTGAGCGCATTCTTGTACTGTGCGATCGATGCATTGTCATCAAGATCCACGACATCGGTCAGCCTTGCGATCATATTCGTGAACTCCTTGGAGTCCCCGTGTTTCTTTTTCTTTGCATAGTCCTTTCTGACATAATACTGGTTAAACGGCTGACGGATCATACGGAAGAATCTGTCTCCGGTTTTGTCGATATCATACTTGGCGGAAGCAAGCTCCGTGTTATTGCTGTCGTATTTCTCCGCAGCTTCCTTTCGATCATAGTACTTGTCGATTGCCACCAGGTTCTGCTTTGCGATATCATAGTTT
>CACZPL010000180.1 GCA_902783015.1 uncultured Lachnospiraceae bacterium | reverse complement strand
TCCGAACTTTTCTTCGAGCACTTCCTTCTCGTAGCCCGCGATCTCGAAGGCCTTCTCCATGATCTTCATATCGTGATTACGCACGGCACCGGAGGAAAGCTCCACGCCGTTGCATACGATGTCGTACTGATAAGCAAGGATCTCAAGCGGATTCTTGGTCTCAAGTGCCTCAAGGCCGCCCTGCGGCATCGAGAACGGATTGTGTGTAAATGCCGGCTGCTTGGTCTCCTCGTCGAGCTCGTACATCGGGAAATCGTTGATGTAGCAGAACCGGTATGCGTTCTTTTCAAGCAAGTCGAGGCGAGCGCCGAGCTCGTTTCTGATCTGGCCTGCGTAAAGTGCTGCGTTCACTTCCTTGTCGGCGATGAAGAAGATGGTGTCGCCCACTGCAAGGCCTGCCTTCTCCTTGAGTTCTTCCTTCATGTCATCCGGGATGAACTTGTCGATGGGACCCTTGTAGCTTCCGTCCTCAAGTACCTCGAGGTAACCGAGGCCGCCCATGCCGATGCCGGTTGCGAACTTTAACATCTTCTCGTGCTGACCCTTGGAGAGCTTTGCGTGTACGTTGACCGCGCGCACGGTCTTGCCGATGAAGGGCTTAAATGTACATCTCGAGAAAAACTCGGATAAATCTATGATGCGAAGCGGATTGCGAAGATCCGGCTTGTCGGTGCCGAATTCGAGCATCGCCTGCTTGTAGCTGATGATCGGGAAGGGCAGCTCCGTCACGGCTGCTCCCTCGGGCGCAAACTTCTTGAAGGTCTCGTAGAGAACCTCCTCACCTACCTTGAACACATCCTCCTGGGTGGCAAAGCTCATCTCGAAATCGAGCTGGTAGAACTCGCCCGGAGAACGGTCCGCACGCGCGTCCTCATCGCGGAAGCACGGTGCGATCTGGAAGTATTTATCAAAGCCGGACACCATCAGGAGCTGCTTGTACTGCTGCGGTGCCTGCGGAAGTGCGTAGAACTTGCCCTTGTATCTTCTGGAGGGCACGATGTAGTCTCTTGCGCCCTCGGGTGAAGATGCGCAGAGGATCGGGGTCTGGATCTCCAGGAAGCCCATCTCGTTCATCTTCTCGCGCAGGAAGCTGATCACCTTGGAACGGAAGATCATGTTGTCCTTTACCTTGCGGTTACGAAGGTCCAGGTAACGGTACTTCAAGCGCACGTCCTCGCGCACCTCCTTGGAGGTTGCGATCTCGAAGGGCACGGTCTTGTATACCTTACCCAAAATATCTACACTGTGTGCTTCGAGCTCGATGGTACCGGTGGGGATCTTCGGGTTGTAGGTCTCTTCATCCCTGTGCTCCACAAGGCCTGCCACCGAGATGGCATCCTCACGCTGGATTCCCTCGAGCAGGGATGTATCGCGCATAACCACCTGCATCACGCCGTACATATCGCGCAGGTCGATAAACGACACACCGCCGTGGTCGCGGATATTTTCCACCCAGCCGGCCAGACGGATCTCCTTTCCGATCAGCTCTTCGCTCACCGATTCCAATGTCATGTCTCTGTAAATATTCGGTTCCATGATATCTCTCCTAAACAAATCTATTTTTTATCAAAAAACAATCCCATATACTATACTTGAAAAGTGCGAAAAAGTAAAGGTTTTATGCGCCTTTTGACGTATATTTTTTTATTCCCTTTATAATGTAGCTTCCCGTGAGCTTCGCCGCGCTTTTCCGGCCGTAGCCCGCCGCGCGCAAACTCTTGAAATGCATGGTGCAGGCCTTGAGCTTGTTTGCGCCCTTGCTGCCCTTGTTCACGCGGTATAAAAGCAGGGGCTCGTCCAGCCCGATCATCTCGTAACCGGCCCTAGCAAGGGTAAGCCAGCTTAGGTAATCCTCCGCGGTATCGCTTCGCTCCATGGGATGCGCAAGCAGCACCTCTCTCCTTATCAGCACGGAGGAGCAGTTTATTACATTGTCCTTTTCGAGCACGGAGAGCGTGATCTTCTTCGGCGTGTGCAGCACGTGCTCCGTCGGTGTTCCGTCCTCGCGGATCAGCCTTCTCGCCGTATTGCACAGGCTTGCACGCCTGTTTTCCATGAGCGCGAGCTGCTTTTTCAGCTTGTTTTCCTCCCAGAGATCGTCGGCATCCAAAAAGGCGATATACTTTCCCTTTGCCAGCTGCACGCCCCGGTTTCTTGCCTCGGCCACGCCGATATTTTCCTCGCTCCTGAAAATGACCAGGCGCACATTTTTCGTCTTCACGCAAAAATCCGCGCGCCAGAGATTGTTCCCGCGGATCAGATTTCTGGCGCCGAACTTTGAGAGTACGCTCGCCTTCAGGCGCTCGCAGGCATCGTCCTCGGACGCGTCATCCACGATGACGATCTCCAAGTCCATATCCTGCTTGATGGCGGAGATGACCGCCTGTTGTAAATATTTTCCCGGATTATGGCTCGGGATGACCACTGAAATCATACACATATCATTCACCCAAAACGCACTCTAAAATACGCTCCGTGGCGTGTCCGTCACAGGCGCTCATATATTTATCCCGAAACGCGCGCATCCGTTCCCGGTCGAAGCCCGACGGAAGCGCCCGCAGTGCATCAAGCAGCGCGTCCTGCGTTTTTAAGATAGGCCCCGGCACAAAATCCTCATACGGATAATAGAATCCGCGCCAGTCGTAATAATCGTCGAGATCATAGGCGTAAAAGAGCATGGGACGGTCCAGGAGCGCATACTCAAACACCAGGGACGAATAGTCCGTGATGCAGCAGTCTGCCGCAAGCAGCAGTTCCTCGATCTCCATATCCTCCGTCACGTCCTTGGCGAAGCCCCCGCATTCCGGCGGGATCTCCGTTTTCTTTTTCACAAAGGGATGCAACTTAAAGAGAAGCACACAGTCCTTGGACAGTGCCTTGCAAAACCGCGGGATGTCGATCTCGTTCGGACTCTTCGCGCCCGCCACGTGCCCGCGGAAGGTCGGCGCATAGAGGATCACGCGCTTGCCCTTCGCCTGCGGAAATATCTCGTAAAGATGCTCGCGCGCCGCCTGCTCCGCCGTCTTGTCGAAGAAAACATCCGTCCGAGCGATACCGAGCGGCTTTACCACGCCGCTTCCCTTTAAGTTCATAGCCTCCTCGTAGGCCCAGACGACCTCCGGCGCGCTCACGGTCATATGGGTATAGTTGCCGTGAAACGGATATTTCTCAAGGGTCTTTGCGTCGTCTCCGAATTTCTTTTCCGCCGTGGAAAGGCCGAATTTTTTAAAGGCCCCGCAGGCATGCCAAAGCTGGGTGACCACGGTCTTCTTCCGGATGGGCAGCGCCGCGAACACATCGGAGGACTCGTCCAAAAAGATGTAGCCCGCGTCCGCGATATCCGCCGCCATGGCCCTGCAGTACATTTCATAATCCTTTCGCCTTGCAAAGCTCATATGCAGGTAATGAACCGAGAGTGCAAAGCCCGCTTCATTCAGTCTGTCATAGATCCTGCGGCAGTTGCTGCTTAAGTTTTCGTCCCGTACCTCGATAAAGACCGCCTTCTTTTTGTTGACGGGCTTTTTCGCGTTCTTTTTATAGATCCGCGGGTACACGTGCCGCAGCATATGAAACCGGTAGACCTTCTTCAAAGGTTTTTTGATCTTCTTTTTCAGCTTTTTTATCCATCTCATAGGTCAGCTCAGCCAGTCCTCCATGATCTTTGCGATGCGGTCTGTCGCGTGCCCGTCACAGCCCGCAAGATAAGACTCCGCAAATCGTCCCGCCGCCTCGGTGTCGTAGACGGTCTCGCCTGCGCGGACAGCCTCCTCCACGGCAGCATCAAGCGCACCGGGATTTGCATGCACGCCGGGCAAGGAACGATAGTCTGTGTAAAAGCCGCGGCTTTGCTCGTAAGCGGCAAGGTCGGGCGCGTAATACACCACCGGCCGCTTTAACAGCATGGCCGAAAAGCAGACAGAGGAATAATCCGTGATCAGCGCATCCGCCGAGACGAGAAGCTCCTCCGTACTGAGGTCCGGTGTCCGCGAGAGCGCGTGCGGGTGCAGGCTCTCTATGACATAGTAATCACCGCGCTGTGACAGGCGATGTACGGCCTCCGCACCCATCTCGGGTGTGATGGGGTTGTTGCGCATTTCGCCGGCGGGACCGCGGAACGAGGGTGCCCAGACTACGACCTTCTTCCCCCGCGCATCCGGATGGAAATAGCGAAACTTGTCCCGCGCCGCGGCGAGAAAGTTTTGATCAAAGAGCTTGTCCGTGGCACTCACGCCAACGGGCTGCACCACGCCGGAGGTAAGGCGCATGGCTCCCGTAAAGGGAAGGACACAGCCCGGCCCGCTCACGGTGACAAGATCATAGTTTTTATAGACATGCTCTGTATACCACGCGGGGATATCGTCCTCCGCATCGTAGCCGAAGCGCTTTAAGGCTCCGCAGGCGTGCCAGAGCTGGACCACCTTGGTATCCTGTTTTTTCTCACACGCCGCTGCCGGAAGAAAATTGTCGCAGATCACCACGGCACCGCAGCTTGCATATAGCTTCATAAAGCCGGTGGCGTGCCGCAGCTGTTCCGCCGAGCTCATCCGCGCGGTGTCATAGCAGTAGAGCTTCACGTTGTAGCCCTTCAGCCTCAGCATTTCAAACAGCGGCTGCATGGGCGCCGGAAGATGATCGTGATGTGCATCCGCAAACACGATCAGGTGTTTATCCGTCTTCTTTCCCTTGTTGAGTTTATAGATGGTCGGGAGCACGCTCTTTTGGAGCAGCTGCTTTCCCCGTTCCTTTACGCTTCTGTTCATGCGGTCATCTCCTTATAGCGCGCGGTGACACGCTCCATATCTCCGAAGTCGATCATCCGTCCGTGGTCGAGGATCATGGCCTTGTTGCAGACACGTTTCACCTGATCGAGGTTGTGGGACACAAAGAGCACCGTCACCCCGGTGTCCATCATGTCGAGCAGGCGTTTCTCGCTCTTTTTCTTAAACTTCGCATCTCCCACCGACAACACCTCATCTAAGATCAGGATGTCCGGCTGGATCATGGTCGCAATGGAAAAGCCGAGGCGCGCGCGCATACCGGAGCTGTAGTTTTTTAACGGTACATCGATAAAATCCGCAAGCTCCGAAAACTCCACGATGCTGTCGTAGCGTTCCCGCATATAGGCGCGGGAGTACCCGAGCACCGCACCGTTTAGGTAGATGTTTTCCGCGCCGGTGTACTGCATGTCAAAGCCGGCTCCAAGCTCGATCAACGGAGCGATCACACCCTTCTTCATCACGGTGCCCTCCGTGGGTCGAAACACCCCGGCCACCACCTTCATCAGGGTAGACTTCCCGGCGCCGTTTAAGCCGAGCACGCCGATCCTGTCACCCTTTTCCGCCGCAAAGCTGATGTCCTTTAAGGCCCAGAATTCCTGAAAGCGAAGCTCTCGCTTGACAAGCTTGATGGCATACTCCTTTAAGCTGTCCACCTTTTCCTTGCTCAGATTAAATTGCATCCCGACCTTCTCAAGTCGAATCACTTCTTCCACAGCTTCGCTCCTTACAGATAGAGAATAAAACGGTTTTCATTTTTGGCAAACAACAGGGCACCGATCAAAAGCGACAGCCCCGCAAAGCATGCGCTGTACAACAGAAATCCCGGATCCATGGCTTCACCGAAGATACAGCTTCTGAAATTCGAGATCACACAGAAGAGCGGGTTGTACTTTAAGATCCAGCTCACATTGCTCGCAAGGATCTTTTCCGGATAGTAAAAGATCGCGCAGGTGTACATGATCAGCATCAGGAACACATTCCACAGGTATTCCATGTCTCGAAAAAAAACACCCACCGTGGCAAGCAGCATGCCCACCCCGACGGACATTACAAACAGCACAAAAAGCGGAAGCAGCGCCAGAAAGATCCGCAGTGTCGGATACACGCCGAGCACCAGTGAAACCGCAAACAGCACCACCAGAGAGATCAAAAACAGCACGTAATTAAAGCACACACTTGAGAGCGGGTACAAAAACTTCGGCACATAGACCTTCTTGATCATGGACTCGTTCTGGCGAATGGATTTCAACGCGGCTGTGGTTGATTGCGAAAAAAGGCTGTAGACCAGCCTTCCGCATAAGATATACACCGGAAACTCCCGCTCCTTGTGATTGAGCAGCGTGCCGAATACGATTGTGAGCACGATCATAGTCAGAAGCGGTTCGATCATGGACCACACCACGCCGAGATAGGATCTGCGGTACTTCAGTCGGATGCCCTTGACCACCAGCTCCCGGAACAGATTTCCGTACTTTCTTATTTCCTGTTTAAACTGTGCAACAACACTCATCGGTTCTTAGGATCCTCGGGATCCACTCCCTCCGCATATTCCTTCAAAAAGATCAGCCGCACCGTGAGCAGCAAAAGCTTGATGTCCAGCCAGTAGGAATACTCCTGGATATAGGTCAGATCAAGCTTCAGCTTATCGATCGGCGCGGTATTATAGCGTCCGTACACCTGGGCATAGCCGGTCATTCCGGCCTTCACCCGCAGACGAAACGGAAATTCCGGGATTGTCTTCTCGTAGGCCGCAAAAATCTCCGGGCGTTCCGGACGCGGCCCCACCATGCTCATATCACCCTTCAAGACATTAAAAAGCTGCGGCAGCTCATCAAAATGAATGTTGCGGATCACCCGTCCCACCGGTGTGATCCTGCTGTCCTCCTTGGTGGCAAGCTGCGCGCCGTCCTCCTCCGCATCCACGGTCATACTCCGGAACTTCAGCATGGAAAAGGTCTTCCCGTCTCTGGTGAGTCTGGTCTGTTTGTAAAACACAGGTCCCCTGTCGTAGCACTTCACGCAGATAGCGATGATCAGCATAAAGGGGGAAGCGATCACGATCCCCAAAAGCGAGATCACGATATCCGCCAGCCGTTTTACAAAGCGTTCATCGGGCCCGAGTCCCGTATTCTTCGAGAGATAGAGCGGCGTGTCGATCAGATAGAGCCTCTCCGATCCCTCCAGCAAGATATCGCTGATCTTCGGCACCACGTAAGCGCGCAGCGATGCCTTGTAGCAGTACTTCATCAGCTCGTTTCTCTCCTCGGCCGGAAGGTCGTAGAGCACCACACCCTCAAACTGCGTGATGCTTTCGGTCACCTTCTCCATGCCGTCACGGATATCGAGCACCAGTGCCACCTCGTATTTATCAGCCTTATCCCTGAGCTTTGACAAAAAACGTTCCGGCGGATAGCTGCCGTAGATCAGCGCGATCCTGCGCGGTGGAAAGAGCCGCACCTGCAGGGCACCCATCAACAAAAGCCAGAGCAGCGCAAAAGCAAACTGTACCAGTGCCATGCACGCATTCGGCCAGACCGGCACATAATCTCTCACCGCGATACAGATAAAGATGTAGCCGATCACACCGCTGGTGACAATGGCGATCAAATGCGAGATGATGCGGTCCGACACGCGCATATAGCTTGAGTTGTAGCCGTTCACGCTCTTTGTGACAAAGAAGATGAACAGACCGTACATCATGATGATGGCGTAATTACCGCGCACCCAAAACACGCGCCCGTAATTTTTGTACCACAAAAAGGCAAAGCTTGCGCACTCACAGAGCCATATTACAAAGTTCGTTATAAAATCAAACAGTCGTTTTCGCTGTTCTGCAGCGTTCATAAGATCATCCTGTCGTTGTTAGTATCTTATTTGATCTCCGGATCGGTGGGATCCCAGGTCTGGCTTGCCGGAAGCTTTGTGAGAGACGGCTTGCCGAGCGGGCCCGGATCGGAAGAATCGCGAAGTTCCACCTTGGTTCCGAGCGGGCAGTTGTCATAGATCCACTTTGCGTCTGCCACGCAGAGTCTGATACAACCGTGGGAGCAGGTGGTACCGAGCTTGTTGTACTCGTCCGTCATAAGGGTTCGGTTATCACGTGACTCATAGGGCACGGAGTGGAACAAAAAGTCTCCGTAGATCTGTGTGCAGTACTGGCCGTAGGACGGGCCAACCAGGCCCAGCCAACGGAATTTATTCGGTGTGTTATAGGTCCCCGTGGGTGTCGCAAGACCCGTGGAGCAGAGCATGGCGCGGATCGGCACGCTGCCCTTGTAGGCAACCACCACATTCGCCTGCTTGTTTACCACCAGGGAGAGCGCTCCCGGCAGGGTCTGCCAGTTGTCCTCATAGCCCTTTACAAACGGCCTCTTGGTGCTTCCCGGCGCTGCGCTTCCCTTCGGCAAGATCTTAACCTCGATGGCCTCGATCCGCTTGGAGATGCCCTCTGTTCCGGCTGCCGCACCGTTGCTTGTCCAATCCAGCCAGCCGAAGGTCTGCGTATGGGCGCGGTACCAGATATCGTAATACTCCGCAAGCTGACCTGTCAGCTTGAACTTCACGGCCTCGATCCGAAGGCCCTTGCCGATGCTGCCGGATACCTTCGCATTTCCGACGGACTGCTTCCAGCCTTTTCCCTGAACATGGGTCGAGGTCAATATATCACCGCTCACGTTCTTTAAGGTGAGCACCATCTTGATCGCTTCCAGGCGAAGTCCCTTTCCGGTTGTTCCGAGCACCAGGCTCTTGTTGCTTCCCATGGTGATGGTGCCCTGTCTCAGCCAGCCGATTGTCTGAATGTGACCCTTTCCGGTCAGCTTGGCTACAGCGTTAGACGGAAGCTTCTTCATCAGCTTGATCTCGATCATCTCAATCTGCTTGGATTCCCCGATCGTTCCTGCCGTGAGACCGTTTCTGCACCAGGGCATCCAGCCGTTCTTCTGAACGTATACACGGTACAGAATGTCATATTCCAATGCCATCTTTCCGGTCAGGGAGATCTCGACTGCCTCCATGCGGTAGCCCTTCCCCGTGGTGCCCGTATAGATACCGCTCGCAATATTATTCTTGACGGTCTTACCGTTTGCCTTCTGTGTCACGGGCTTCATCCAGCCCACTGACTGTACGTGCGCGCGATACTTGATACCGCCGGTAAGTGCCGTGCCGTCCGCTGCCTTGGCACCCTTGGTGTTTAAGCAGATGGTAAGCGCCTCCACACGCTTGCCCACGGTTCCCGCAACCGCACCGTTCTTTTTCTGTGCCATCCATCCGTAGGTCTGTGCGTGCACACCGTAGCAGACTACAGGCTGTGCATCCGCCGCATAAACACGCGCGGTCTGCGGTGAAATGTAAAACACCGAGAACACCATGGACAGTGCAAGCAATAATGCAAGCATTCTACTCTTCGCTCTTTTTTCTCTTTTCATCAGATTTCTCCTTCCCGACTCCGTCGTTTTTATCACGTTTTCCTCCGTTAAGCACCGCCGTAAAGGTGATGCGTTTATTTTCATAATCAGCCTTGATACTTCCCCTGTGTCCTTCACAGATCGCCCGCGCCACGGAAAGTCCGATGCCGTAGCCGCCGTTTTTCTGCGTTCTTGCGGTATCGCCGCGGTAGAACCTGTCAAAGAGCTTACCGACAGTCTCTTCATCCATGTTGTCGCACGCATTAGACACTTTGAGCTTGATTCCCTTGCCTGAGGTGTACAGGCGAACACGTATCGTCTCGTTTTCCGGTGAATACTTCACCGCATTATCCATGAGCAACGAGACAAGCTGGATCATCTGCTCCTTTGAAGCGTAGAGGTTAAGCCCCTCCGTGATCTCCTTTTCTATGGTGATCCCCTTCAGCTTGGCCGGCTCCTTGAAGGCGTGCACGGTTTCCGTGACGACCGCGCTCAAGTCGCAGTCTGCCATGGCAACGTTCACGCTGCCCTCGTCCGTACGCGCAAGTGTCAGAAGATCCTTCATCAATCCGGACAGCCGGTTGGTCTGCGTCCGTATGTTTTTGCTCCACTTCGTCTCGCCGTTGTGGAGCTCCATGGCATCCGTGTTTGCCAGGATGATGGCCAGAGGCGTCTTGATCTCGTGCCCCGCATCCGTCACAAACTGCTTCTGCCGCTCCATGTTTTCCGCAATGGGCCGGATCGCTTTCTTGGAGAGCAATACGACCAGAAGCAGCATGAGAAGCTCAGCGACGATCCCGATGCCCACCGAGATCACAAGCACCGCGAGTATGGATCTTGTGTTGCGAGATACGTCCACAAAGATGATACGTTTCTCTCCGTTTCTCGTGTCGCTGATCCTGTATTTTAAATGGGACACCTTTCCTTCCGTGGCATCCCGCGCCAGCACCTTGGCTGCGTAGGCGTTTGCCTCCTCCTCATCCACGGAGGAGATGTTGCTCACGTCCGTTTTAATGATCTCACCGTCCGCGGATGCGAGCACCGTGAAGTACCGCGCGGCCATAATGTCATCCTCGCGAAGCTCAGGCTTAAAGAAGCCTCCGCGGCCCCTGTCGCCTTCCTCGTCCCACATGCCGGGCATGATGGCCGGCGGAACGAAGTCCCCGTTTTCTTCGGGGTTTCCTTTTCCCCTGTCGTCACCGCGAAACAGCACATCATCCCGCATCTCTTCATTTCTCACCAGCATGTCCAGCACGCTGTCGTTTTCCTGCGAGATGCGGACCGCATTGATCACATTGATGGCGGACAGCAGCACGAAGAGCAGCACGGTGATGGCGATCATGGCGGTTCCGATGAATTTTCTCTGTAAGGTTTTAGTCACCGGACACCTCCAGTCGATAACCGATATTTCGTTTTGCCTGTATTTCAACATTAGCGGATAATCCCGCCAGCTTTTTTCTTAAGTTCGAGATGTAGACCCAGACGGTCCCGACCTCCGCGTCGGTCTCGTAGCCCCACACCTTTTCGAGCAGCTGATCCGCGGAAAGATACATGCCCTGATTGAGCATGAAGGCTTCCATCAGCCGGTATTCAAGCTTCGGAAGTGTCACGGTCTCCTGCGGTGTGGAAAGCTCGAAGCTGCTCATATTGAGGGAAATATTGCCGCAGGTGAGGATGTCCGGCGTAAAGTCCTCGCGGCGCCGCAGCATCGCCCGGATCCTGGCAAGGAGCTCACCCATGACAAAGGGCTTCGGGAGATAATCGTCCGCGCCCAGGTCAAGTCCCTCGATCCTGTCCTCCACCTCCGACTTTGCGGTGAGCAGCAAAACAGGTGTCCTGTTTCCCTCACTGCGGAGGGTTTTTAAGACCTCGAGTCCGCTTTTTTTCGGCATCATAACATCCAGGATGATGCCGTCGTAGTTTTCGGCGCGCGCGTAATCAAGCGCCTCCTGTCCGTCGTACACGGCATCCACCATGTACTTGTGGTAGGTCAGGATATCGCACACCGCCTCCGACATTTCCTCTTCATCTTCCGCATAGAGAAGCTTCATATGTGATGTTCCTCCGAAATGATCACATTACAAATGTAGGAGGAGCTGCCTCCTCCTACGCTGTTTATTCCGTTAAATTGTACCACATTCGCCCCGATTAGTAAACCCGCAAGCGGGAATCGGGCAGGGGTTCGCGCCGTTTTAGTTACTGTTCACAGGTACTTCATATCCATTCTACGGGCACGCTTCGTGCATCGCCTGTGCTAAGCGAGCTTGCACAGGCTTATGCACGAGACTCTATCGTCGCTGTCGCGACAGCCCGTATCATGAATATGAAGTTCCTGAATCAGGAGATAATCGAGCTGGGCAGATATTACCGCAAGCGGCAATCTGCCCGGCTCAATTATCTCCTGTGAACAGTAACCCGTTTTATGCAAAGAAATCTTCCATCAGCGCAGGCAGGTCGCGGATGTCATTGATATAGGGTGTCCCCTCCGGCACGGTCCCGAAGCCGTAGGCCGCGTGGATAAAGGGAAGTCCCGCCTCCATGGTGGAGTTGTAATCCCCCATGATATCGCCCACATAGACCGCCTTGTCCAGGTGGTTTCTCTCCACCACCAGACGGATATTGTCCGCCTTGCCCTTGCCGGTCCTGCCGTAGTTTTCCGTATCGTCAAAATATTTCTCAAGCTTGTGATACTTGATAAACGCCTCGATATATCCCTCCTGGCAGTTGCTCACCACGGAGAGGAAATAATCCTTGTGCAGCTTCTCAAGCGTCTCCTCCAGACCCTCGTACAGGATCCCGCCGTGCTCCTCGAGATACTCGTTTTCATAATCCGTGCAGACTGTCAGGTACTCCAGTGCCTTTTCCTTTTCTTCTCTGTCAAAAAGCTCATAGGCGATCGCATCCATGGTCTTTCCCATAAAACCGTGCATCATATCCACGGTCACCCGGTAATCGATGCCCAGCTTTTCGATCGCGACATTCCATGCTTTCACCACACCTGCGGAAGAATCCCACAGGGTGCCGTCCAAGTCAAATAGTATTCCTTTTTTCATATTTACGATCCTCCGATCTTAATATGTAAAGCTTCCTCAGAATTATCACGGGTATTATACAGTCTGATTCCCGCTTTCGCAACTATAAAATGCCGCCGGGGCCGTCATCGATACACTCTGACCCTGCAGTTTAGCTTGCTCTTTTTGCTAATGCCGAGCTCTTCGGCAAATTCAAATCTGCCGTACCCGCGCACCGCGATTAAGTCTCCGGGTTTTAATGTCTTGGCATTTTCCGTGCAGCATCTGCCGTTTAGGAATACCAGGCCTGTCGGAAACAGCTCCACCGCATCCTGCCTGGAGAGGTGATACACCCGCGAGATGCACGCATC
>CACZPL010000179.1 GCA_902783015.1 uncultured Lachnospiraceae bacterium | reverse complement strand
TTTGCCATAAGAAATACCTCCCTTTAAAATTATGCCTGCCATATATGATGGCAGGCATTTAATTACTGATTGGAAAATGATCCTTTTTATTTATCATCCGACCTTCAGCCGGAACTTTTGCTCTTCTCTCTCGTTGTCCACCATCTCGATGATACCGCCGAGGGCACGGATCTTTCCGTCAAAATCCTCGTAGCCTCGCAGGATATACCGAATGTCCTCAATGGTGGAGAAGCCGTCTGCGGAAAGCGCCGCGATCACAAGCGCCGCACCGGCACGCAGGTCCGGAGCGATCAGGTTCGCGCCCTTGTAGCTTTCCACGCCGGTGATCATGGCCGTGTTGCCGTCCACGCGGATCCTGGCACCCATGTGCTCAAGCTCCCGCACGTAGCGGAACCGGTTTTCGAAAATGCTCTCGGTGATCACACTGGTACCCTCGGAAAGCGCCAGGGTCACAGCCATCTGCGGCTGCATATCCGTGGGGAATCCGGGATACGGAAGCGTCTTGATATGTGTGGACTTCAAACGTCCGTCGCTCATCACGCGGACGGAATCATCATATTCGATCACGTGGGCCCCGATCTCGTTTAACTTCGCCGAGATTGCCTCAAGATGCTTGGGGATTACGTTCTTGATCAGCACATTGCCGCCGGTTGCGGCAGCCATTACCATAAAGGTACCCGCCTCGATCTGATCCGGGATGATGGAATACTCGGTTCCCTTTAACCGCTCCACACCGCGGATTCTGATCACATCGGTACCGGCGCCCTTGATGTTCGCGCCCATACTGTTTAAGAAGTTGGCCACATCTACAATGTGGGGCTCCTTCGCCGCGTTCTCGATGGTGGTCTTACCCTCTGCAAGTACGGCGGCCAGCATGATGTTGATGGTCGCGCCGACACTTACCGTATCCATGTAGATATGGGTACCGATCAGTCTGTCGGCCTGCACCACGATCTTACCGCCCTTAACGATCTCCCACTGTGCGCCGAGGAGCTCGAAGCCCTTGGTGTGGAGGTCGATGGGACGTGCGCCGATATCACAGCCGCCGGGCAGAGCCACATTTGCGTAGTGGTATTTGCCGAGCAGCGCGCCGAGCATGTAGTAGCCCGCGCGGATCTTACGGATGTTCTCGTCGTCAACGGTCAGCTCCTGTCCGTTTTGGATGGTTCCTCCGCAGATAGAAACTGTGTGATTATCTATATATTTAACTGTTGCACCCGTGTTCTCGATCGCCGCGAGCAAAACCCGAGTATCCTTCACACTGGGTACATTTTCAATGATACACTCTTCGTCCGTCAGGACAGCCGCAGCCAAGATCCCGAGCGCAGCGTTCTTTGCACCCGCGATGGTGACCTCGCCCTCAAGGCGATTGCCGCCCTTAATTACGTACTTTTCCATACGACACCTTCTTGCCTGACATAAAGAAAGGCAAATTAAAATTAATATGGGAAATCCCCATAATCTAAAAGATTATAGCAAGTACAAGCGCATTTGTAAACCGTGAACGTTTGTTCCTACTTATCGGCATCGCAATAAATGCAGCGATACACGTGATTCTTCTCGTCCGTCAGCTTGAAAATCTGCGGGATCCCGGGCTCGATGGTCGTGATGCAGCGCGGGTTTTTACACTTCTTAATGTTGATCAGCTTCTTGGGCAGCGCCACCTTTTTCTTTTCCACGGTCTCGCCGTCCTTCACGATACTGACCGTGATATTGGGGTCGATATAACCGAGCACGTCCAGGTTGACATCGTATTCCTGGTCGATCTTCAAGATGTCCTTCTTGCCCATCTTGTTGCTGCGCACATTCTGCAAAATGGCCACGGAACAGTCGAGCTTGTCGAGTCCCAGGTGGTCATAGATGCGCAGGGCCATACCGGCCGTGATGTGGTCAAGTACGATTCCGTTTTGTATACTGTCTATTTTCATACGGTACCTCCGATTGCTTTAAGCGAGTTCCAACAATTTCAGCATCAGCGCCATGCGCACAAACTTTCCGTTTAAGGCCTGCCGGAAGTAGCAGGCGCGCGGATCCTCGTCCACCTCGGGGGCGATCTCGTTCACACGCGGAAGCGGGTGCAGCACGGACATATCTTCCTTCGCAAGCTTCATCTTCTTTTTGTCTAGAATGTAGGTATCCTTCAAACGCACGTAATCAGCCTCGTTGAAGAAACGCTCCTTCTGCACGCGGGTCATATAGAGCACATCAAGCTCCGGCATGACCTCCTCCATGGTGAGCACCTCCTTATAAGGAAGACCGTTTGCCTCAAATACATCCTTGATCAGGTATTCCGGCAAGCGCAGCTCGTTCGGCGCGATCAGCACATAGGTGATCCCCTCGTATCTCGAGAGCGCTTTGATCAGCGAGTGCACGGTACGTCCGAATTTCAAGTCGCCGCAGAGACCGATGGTAAAGCCGCCCAACTGTCCGCGCTCACGCTTTAAGGTGAGCAGGTCCGTCAGCGTCTGGGTGGGGTGATTGTGGCCGCCGTCACCGGCGTTAATGATGGGCACGGGACTTACCATGGAGGCGCGCATGGGCGCACCTTCCTTCGGATGTCGCATGGCGATGATATCCGCATAGCAGCCCACCACGCGAACCGTATCGCCGACACTCTCACCCTTGGCCACCGAGGAATCATCGGCCGAAGAAAAACCAAGCACGTTGCCCCCGAGCTCCATCATAGCTGCTTCAAAGGAGAGTCGGGTCCTTGTACTTGGTTCATAAAATAAAGTGGCAAGTTTTTTACCGTGACACTTTTCGCTGTATGCATCTCTGTGATCAATGATGTCCTGCGCAAGAGCGAGGATCTCATCGATCTCCTGCACGGAAAGATCCGTGGAGTCTATCAGATGTTTCATTTTGAGGCTACCTCCGTTTCCTTAACATTATTTTTGCGAAACAACGCGCGGATCTGCTCCCGGTCCTCCCGGTTGCACACCAGCACATACTGTTTTCTGTTTGCTCGAATCTTCAGTACTATTATATTACTATCCTGCTCTTCGTCAACCAGTTTATAGCCTTTTATGAACTCCCAATCGATAAAGGTCGTGCCGACCA
>CACZPL010000178.1 GCA_902783015.1 uncultured Lachnospiraceae bacterium | reverse complement strand
GGTATGTCCGTCCGACACCGCGCCCTTGATGCAAAAGAACAGATCGCCCGCGCCCACCTTGCGGGAATCGTTTTTGATCCCCGTGATTTCAGTATCGATGCTCCCGCAGAGCACCTCGTATTCCAAACCTTTTAATAAATCCGCTAATAACATCTGATTCCCCCATTTAAAGTGAAAAAGGGCATACATGCCCTTTTTCAATGATTATTCCTCATCGCCCTCGATCTTTACGGTTCCGTTGTAAAGCTCCTCCACCGCAATGGAGAGCGGCTTCATATTCGCTGCCCCCGGCACCAGTGTCTTCGCGCCGTCGATCAGCTGCCGCGCGCGCTTGGAGGTCGCCATCACGATGGAATAGCGGCTCTGCACCACCGGCTGCTCACCCGGTTCTACCTCACTGTTTACAACTGCCATAAGATCTGAATAGGATGGATGTATCATGATTTATTCTCCTCTCTTCATCCCGTTAGTTTTTAAAATCCTGCTTGATCGTTTCAATAAAGGATTCGTTATACTGTTTTAAGCACTTTCTGCCCTCTATGATCCCGTGCACCGTCTCCACGCAGGTGTCCAAATCGTCGTTTACCACGATGTAATCGTACACGCCGATATCCTCCGCTTCCTCGGTTGCGCGTTTCATGCGCTTGTTGATGGTCGCCTCATCCTCGGTGCCGCGTCCCTTCAGACGTTCCTTTAAGGCCTCCGCCGAAGGTGCCGTGATGAAGATCAGCGCCGCATCCGGATACTGCTCCTTCACATGCATGGCGCCCTGCACCTCGATCTCGAGGATCACATCCTTGCCGGCCTTCATCTCTTCCTCCACGAACTTGCGCGGCGTGCCGTAGTAGTTGTCCACGTACTGCGCCCACTCGATGAAGCCGTTATAATCGATCAGATTGCGGAAATCCTCCACAGTCTTGAAGTAATAATCCTTGCCGTCCACCTCGCCCTCGCGCGGTGCTCTCGTGGTCGCCGAAACCGACAGGCTGTAGCCGTATTTTTCAACCAGCTGCTTTACCACGGTTCCCTTGCCCACACCGGAAAACCCGGATATCACGATCAAAAAACCTTTTTTGTCCATATATTTCACCCGTTTCCTGTTATGAACTATTCTATATTCTGAATCTGCTCTCTGACCTTCTCGATCTCGGTCTTTAAGTCGATGCCCTTATTCGAAATGTGCAGCGCGTTGGACTTGCTTAAGATCGTGTTGGCCTCGCGGTTCATCTCCTGCACCAGGAAATCAAGCTTCCTTCCCACGGAGCCGCCCTCGGTCAGGATCTGCTTTGCGCCCTCGATATGGCTCTTTAAGCGGACGATCTCCTCGTCCACGCAGACCTTGTCGGCAAAGATCGTCACCTCGGTGGCGATCCGCTGCTGCTCGATCTCCAAGTTCTGTGAGAGCTCGGCGATCTTCTCGGTCAGCTTCTTCTTGTATTCCTCTATGATCTTCGGGGATTCGCTCTCGATATACGAAACCATGGTCTGCATATTGGTGAGCTTGTCCATGAGGTCTGTCACCAGCTTTTCGCCCTCGATCTCACGGGCCTGCACAAAGTGCTCCACGGCCTCGGAAAGGCAACCCTTTAATTCTTCCCAAACAGCCTCCTCATCGATGCCCTGATCCTCAATGGTGAAGACATCCGCAAAGCGGCCGATGCTGGTGGCATCGATGTCGTTTGCAAGACCGAACTCCATCTGCATGGATTTTAAGTATTCGATGTACTGCGCTGCCAGCTCGTGATTGTAGATCACCTTGACATCCTGACCGGAGTAGTCCTCATAGGTGATGAACACATCCACCTTACCGCGCTGGATATGGTCCTTTAAGAAATTCCTGATATCGTTTTCCAAAAAGTTCAGCTTTTTCGGGAGCTTTACGCTGATATCACAGAACCTGTGATTGACCGCCTTCATCTCAACTAAGATGCGGCGCTCCTTGGTGACGCGCTCACTCCGCCCGAAGCCTGTCATGCTCTTGATCAAAATAAAAACCTCGTTGTGTCTTTTTTATGCGCTTCTACGCACACAGAGTTATTATATTACAATCATTCTATTTCCGCAAGATTTAATTTCCTTCCCGAATTCCGTGGATTTCCGGTTCGATCGTCATCGAAAAATTCGTATGATAGATCACATATCCGGGCTTCGCCCCGGGCGGCTTCTTCAAATGTTTCTTATCCGTATAATCCACATCCACCTTCGGTGCGCTCTTCCCCGAGGAATAATACGCCGCAAGCCGCGCGGCCTCCTCATAGGTCGCATCCGGTATCTCCGCATCCCCGTTCGTCTTCACGATCACGTGGGAACCCGGCATCTGCTTGGCGTGAAACCACAGATCCCCCGGTGCCGCAAACTTGAAGGAGAGCTCATCATTCTGAAAATTATTCTTTCCCACATACATATGGTACCCGTCCGAGGACACATAGTGGAGCGGCTTGCTCTTCTCCTGCTTCTTCTGCTTCTCGCCCTTGGCGCGAATGTACCCGCTCTCCCGAAGCTCCCGCTTGATATCCGCGATGTCCGTCAGCGTCTCCGCAAGCTCTAAGGAATTCTGCACCGAGAGCAGATAATCAAGCTCCGCCTTCGACTCCTCCACCAGGGAAAGCGTGGCATCATAGGTGCGCTTCAGCTTGTTGTATCTTGCAAAAAACCTGTTGGCGTTTTCCATCGCGGTCAAATCCTTGTCTAACGGGATCGTAAGCGGCTTATTCTCGTCGTAATAGTTTTCCACGGTCACGGAATCCGCTCCGGGCTCAGCCGAATAAGAAAAGGCCGTGAGGAGCTCTCCGTAGATCTTATACTTCTCCCGCTTTTCCGTGCTCTTTAACTGGCTTTGCTGCAGGTCAAGCTTCTTGGCCGTGCGCTCCACCGCATTTGCCACGAGCTTTCTCAGATCCGTGGAATGCTGCTTCATGCGGGAGGACACGTTCTTCGTGCGATAATAAGCATAAACCGTATCGGACATGCTTTCCTGAAGGATGTACCCCTTCTTCTCCTTGGCCGGCGGCGCGGGCTGTTCCTCCCCGTACAGGGTCAGCGGGATTGCCGCAAACTCGAGCGGTGTATACCCGTCGTAGGCGATGCAGGGCGCAAAGCCGCCGCTTCGAATCACCTCCGCCAGAGCCTTTACCCGAAGCAAAAGCGCTTCCTTCTCATCCGCCTTTAAGGCAGCCGTGCTGATCCCGCCGTCCACGCCGGCAGCGAAGCAAAGCTCCTGTGCCACGATGGGCGAGATACCGGTCAGCCCCATGTAGATCGCCTTTGCCACGGGAAGCGGCTCCGTCAGGATGTGATTTACAAAAAAGTTGTCATCCAGCTCCAAGATGTTTTTCTTGTCCTGTCCCGGCGGATAGACGTAGTCCCGCCCGGGCAGCACCTCGCGCACGGAGCTTACCATGTGCGACACATGCTTGATGCTGTCGATGATCATATTCTTGTCATCCACGAAGATGATGTTGCTGTGCTTTCCCATGAGCTCAATGATGAGACGTTTTTTCCTCACGTCCCCGAGCTCATCCAGGTGCTCGATCTCAAACTCCAGGATGCGCTCAAACCCGGGCTGGGTGATGCTCACGATCCGCCCGTTTCCGATGTGTTTTCTTAGGAGCATACAAAACCCCGGCGCGTTCGTCGGGTTTTCCTTCATCTCGTCCGAGATGTACATGAGCGGCAGGCCCGCGCTTGCCGAGAGCACCAGTCTCGACGTGATGTTCTCCTCGCCCACGCGGTTTTTGACAACCAAAAGAAGCTCATCGGCCTCCGGCTGATAAACCTTATAAATACGCCCGCCTAAAAGGCGGGCGCTAAACTCATGTTTTAACGATGCAATTGTAAGTCCGTCAAATGCCATCTTGTTTTACTTCTCTTCCTTTGCCTTCTCGGCCTCGGCGATCTGCTCCTTCGCAACCTCCTGCGGAGCCTGCTCATATCTCGCAAACTCGTAGGAGAAGATACCGCTGCCGCTGGTCATGGAGTTGAGTCTCTTGTCATATTCGTAAAGCTCAAGGTACGGGATATCGCAGGAGATTTCCTGGTATCCGTCCGCGAGCGGTGTCATGCCGTTTACTCTTGCACGGTGCTTGTTGAAATCGCCCAAAACAGCACCCGTGTACTGGTCAGCCACCGTTACGGTCAAAGTAGCGATGGGCTCGAGCAGGATGGGACCTGCCTCCATGAAGCCCTTCTTAAAGGCCTGCTCGGTCGCAACCTTGAACGCAAGCTCCGAGGAGTCTACCGTGTGGTAGCTGCCGTCGTAGAGATTTGCCTTCACGCCGATTACAGGATAGCCGGCAAGCGGACCTGCCTTCACGCACTCCGCAACACCCTTTTCCACAGCCGGGAAGTAGTTCTTCGGAACTGCGCCGCCCACCACGGTCTGCGTAAACTCGTAAGGAGTCTCCAGGTCGCCCGAGGGCTCGAAGGTCATCTTGACATGACCGTACTGTCCGTGACCGCCGGACTGCTTCTTATATTTATACTCGGTATCGGCCTTCTTGGTGATCGTCTCCTTAAAGGCGATCCTCGGCTTCACGAGCTCAATCTCAACCTTGTATTTCTCAGCGAGGATGCTCTGTACCACATCAAGCTGCTGCGCACTGATACCGTAGATCAGGGTCTGGCCGTTTGCGCTGTCGTTCTCGGTCTTTAAGGTCGGATCCTCCATGATCATCTTGGAGAGTGCCTGGGATATCTTGTCCTCATCACCCTTCTTCACAGCCTTGTAACGTAAGTACGTGTACGGCTTGGAGATGGCTGCGCGGATGAAGGTCACCGGATTCTTTCTCGTGGAAAGCGTATCCGTGGTCTGGCTCACCGCAAGCTTTGCCAAAGCGCCGATATCACCGGCGTGGAGCTCGCTGACCTCCTCGGTCTTGTTGGCTCTGATCACGTAGAGCTTGCCGAGACGCTCGTCCGCATCCCTGTGATAGTTGAACAGTACATCATCCGGCTTTAACACGCCGGAGGTCACCTTGATCAGGGAATACTTGCCGATGTAGGGATCGGCGATGGTCTTGAATATATAAGCCGACTTCGGCTTTGCAAAGTCATAGTCAGCCTCAAACACTTCGTTGTTTGTCGTATTGATACCCGCGCACTTGCAGCGATCCGGGCTCGGGAAGTACTTGATGATGTCAGCCATCAGCGTGTACATACCGCGTGCGAGCGTGTTGGAGCCCATCAGTACGGGCACCATGGAACCGTCCTCCACACCTACACGGAGTGCCTGACGGATCTCGTCCTCGGAGAAGGTATCTCCGCCGAAGTAGCGGTCCAGGAATTCCTCGCTGGTCTCAGCCACTGCTTCGAGCAATGCCTCACGACAGATAGACAGGTTCTCCTGGGAATAATCCGGCACGTCGGACTTGTCCACCGTACCCTTATCATTCCAGCGCTTTGCCTTCTGCTGGATCACGTTCACGTAGCCCACAAACTCCTCGTTTTCACGAAGCGGCAGATGGAACGGCGCGATCCGCTTTCCGTAAAGCTCCTGCAGATCCACCACGATCTGGCGGAAGCTTGCCTTGTCATCGTCCATGTTCGACACGAAGATCATGCGCGGCAGCTTTTTCTTTTCGCACATTTCCCAAACACGTCTGGTTCCCGCTTCGATCCCGTTCTTGCCGGACACTACAATGATCGCTGCATCCGCCGCTGAGATCGCCTCCTCCATCTCGCCGATGAAGTCAAACGAACCCGGTGCATCCAGGATGTTAACCTTAAAGCCTTCCCACTCGATCGGGATGACTGAGGTCTTGATGGAAACCTTGCGCTTGATCTCTTCCTTGTCGTAATCGGACAAGGTGTTTCCGCTGTCCGTGCTCCCCATACGCTTTGTGACACCCGCTAAATAAGCGATCGCCTCGGCCAGTGCGGTCTTACCGCAGCCCCCGTGCCCAAGCAGCACCACGTTACGTATTTTGTCTGTCGTATAGACATTCATGTAACCACCTCCCAATATGAATTTTAAAATGCTACATACCCAACAATACAGCTCCCATTTTACATCAAAATGACTTTTTTTTCAATGATTTTTGCTTCGCCGGCCCCGCAGAAAAATACACAGCTGAACCAGTGCAAACGCCACACTCACCCCGATCCAGTCCTTCACCAGATCCACCGCATCAAATTCCCGCGTCGGAAGCGGGATCTTGATCAGTTCATCCATCAGGCCGAAGGCACAGCCAAGCAACACCGGCAGCCATCGCTTCCACCCCATCGCCTCGTTAAAGAGCGTAAACACGAGCCCTGCGATAAAGTATTCCAACAGATGAATGTTGCTCCGAAGCGCATGGCTTTCCACAAGAAAACCAAGGCGCGCCAGGAAGCCCCGCGCTCCTTCACTTAACTTCATCGTATCCTCCGGCCCCTGAAAGGTCAGAAGCATGATCCCGACAACTGCCAGGACTGTCAATATTCCGAAAACGATCTTCTTTCTCATAAGCTCACCCAAAGCCTTATATACCCTAATCCGCAGGTTATCATATTTCCAAATCAAGAACCGGCAGCTCTGCGGTTTCCTCCAGAAAAGCACACATGTATATCGGCATATATGTCTTTTTTCCATCTGTCCGAACATCGCAATTTGCAAATATGTATGCGGATGCTATTTCATATTCCGGATTGCACAACGCCTTGTCCAACGCAGAATGTACGTAATAGTCCTTTCCGCTCTTCACCTCTATGGGAACTACAAGGTTTTGTTTTTCAATCAAAAAATCCAGTTCTCCTTGCTTATGGCTGTTATAGAAGAACGCTTTAAAACCATGCGCATTCAATTCCTGCGCTACGACATTTTCAAAAACACCGCCCAGATTGATCATCTCGTTTTGCGAAAGGATTTGCAGGATAAAAGCATTTCCGTATTGTGATGTCAGCAGTCCGACATCCGAAGAATACAGCTTTACCAAACTGCTTTTTTGGTTTTGTGACAACGCTATTCGAGGTTCCGTTGCATTATACACCGGTATCACTACCCCTGCGGAGCTTAGCCAAATAAAACTGTTTTCCGCCTTTTCGTAATGTAGACCTTTTTTTACATCTGCATAATTGAATCTTTTATTCTGCTTCAACAGATTGGCAGGGATTGTATCGTAAATAGCTTCAAGAAACAGTTTTTTTTCTTGCGCTTCATATTTTGTGAAATCACGCTTATATTGCGAAATGATACTTCTGTGTATTTCGCTGATACGCGTCATATCTCCGGAAGCCACATATTCCCCCACCGCCTCAGGCATTCCTCCGATTACCAAATAT
>CACZPL010000177.1 GCA_902783015.1 uncultured Lachnospiraceae bacterium | reverse complement strand
GCCGAATTTTTCCGTTCCTTCTTTACGCTCTCGCACAGAGACGAAAGCGCAAAGAGGCTTAAGCTTGCACCATCGATCTCCGCCATCTGAAGATCCGACAGATGAAAGGGTGCATTGGGGTCGCCCTCCTGCTCCACGGGGAGCAGACTTTTCGGAATCCAGAACATGGAAAAGGCATTCTTTTCATTGTGCGTCGTGATGGCCTTCACGCGCTCGGCATCGCCGATCTTTGCACTGATGGCCGCCGTTCGCTCAAGGGTTGTTTCGGTCTGTTCCAAATGCTTCACGCCTCTCGAGAGGAGCATACCCTTCACCGCATCCGCGCGCATCACGGCCTCATCTAATTTTATCTCATCGAAGTTTCCTACATGAACGGAGCCGAAGGAGGTGATGATGGAGTCTAAAGCCGTCAGGATGTGTGCTTCCTCCACGTTATCTTCCTCGGTTTTTTCGTATCCCTTTGCCTCTACCTTTTCAAAATAATCGGTGACCACGGAAAAAACGAGCCAATACTGATTATAGACATAGTTTGCCTTGGTCAGGCAAGAGAAGATTTTTCTCTCCCGTGCTTCTCTGTCCTTTTGTTTCTTCGGTGTCTTTGCTTCAAGGTACGGCGTAATATAGTTTTTGATTGCCGTGCTTTCCGTCATGTAGGTGGACACGGCAAAGCTGATCAGGGGGCCAAGCTCTTTTCGGCGTTTTCCTGTCTTCATGCGGGCCGCATCGCTCACCTTTTCAAAAAGTCGGTAGCCCTCATTGTCAAGCCGTTCCCTCTCGGCAAGCAGCTCTGCCAAGCGGGTTTTCTTCTCACCCTGAAGCTCCTTACTGAAGCCATAAAATTCCTTAAAGCGCGCCTGCTCCTCCTCTTCCGCCGGGACCGCGGAAGCTCCCTGTCTCTGCAGAAGGGAACCTTGCTGCTGAGGCACATGAAGCTCCCCCGGTTTTTCCTTTTCCTTCGTGTCATGCTTATCATCCGCAAAGACCGGACCGGCATTTGCACCTGCCAGCATACCCTGTAAAGCTTCCGATTCTTCCATAGTTATACCCCCTTAAATCCCGATCACGCGCTGCGCGCCGCAGGCCTGAAACTGTTCCTTCGGTGTAATACCGGCCTTTTCAAGGAGCTTTTCCATGTAAGAAAACGTCTTTTCACCGACCGTATCGATATAAAGCTCCTTTGCCGCCCCGGCATTCTTTTTCACCGTCTCCTTTGCGAAGTCAAACAGCTTTACAAACTGTGCTTCTCCGTCCCCGAACAGCGTCCCGATCCGGACACCCTCCGAAAACCTTTCAACATAGAGCGCAGCCTTTAAGGTCTCCCCGTCAAACAGGAATCCGCCGTACCGGTTGCCGAAGGATAAGAGCTCACTGACATCGATTCCTCGATTCTCAAGCGCAAGCACCGCCTCCCGCTCTTTCTCCGTCAATTCCGACGCGGGCTTTATGACATATGTATTTTCTTTTTTCTCGGAAAAACCAGGAAGTGCCAGGACCTTATCGAGCTCGTACACGGTCCTCTTTGCATCGATCAGTTCAATACGAAATCCGTTTGCGATCAGAAATATTTTTAAGATATCCGCACCCTCATCCTTCGGTGCGGCATAAAAGACGGCATCGATATATTTAAAGTCAAGCTTTCTTGCTGCATCCGTCATGCCATCTAAAAGAAAGGATCCGATGCCCTGCCTTCTCCTCTCATCTGTGACTGCAAGAAACTCTATCGAGAGGGTTTCCGGCTGTGAGCGAAATACCCCTGCGCCAACTGCGGTCCCGGCGTCGTCGATCACGCCGGCAAAGATCTCTCCCTCCTTTTTCTTTAAGTAACGATCCCCGATCACGTTCTTAAAGAATTTGACATTGTCATCATCGATCCATGTAAGCTTCATAAGCGTTCCCCCTCAACAACTTCTGAACAATTTGTGCCTTCTTTTTTGTCTTCCCGGCTTCAAACCAGAGAACGGCTTCCGTGATCTCTCCCCTGACCGCACGCGGTACAAGCTTTTCTATGAGCTCCGCGGCACGCCTTCCCACGATAGACATCATGACCCGCTTATCCGGCGGGTAAAGCTTGCGCGCCTTTTTCAGTGCCGTGCCGATCATGGCCGGCATCGCCTTTACGGATGCACTGTAGCAAAGCTCAATCGAAAGATAATCCTTTGCCTCGGAAAGAAGCAGCACGCCCACGGGAACCCCGTCCTCCAAGGCCATCACGGAAAGTTCCTGTGAGTATTCCTCCGAATCGAGATAGGTCGGCATGGGAACGACACGTTCATCCTCGTAAATCTTCTCCTCCGCAAGCTCAAACAGATCCTCTGCGATTTCGGAGAAGAAACGACAATCCGCATTATTCGCAGCTGCAAAAAGCATATCCGTATGCTCCACCTCCGAAAGCGCCAGCTCGTAGATATTGTTCTTCGCCGTTTTGATCTCCATGCCCGCCAGCGTCAGGATGTCCCTGTGCATCCGGGTGTCCTCCCCCTCGTGAAGCTCGCAGAAGGCGCCCACATACTGCCCGGTCCGTTTCTCACGGCGCAACACGTATCGAAGATAATCCGCCGCCTGCATATCCTGTCTGTAGTCCTCTCCCATGGCAAGCCAGACCAGCTCCAGCCAGCCCGCATGCACTGCCGTCACGGAGACCCCAACCAGAGCATCCTGCGATGTCCCGTCGTAGGTCGCAATCGCTGCAAGCTCTTTTTTCCGGATCTGTGCACGATAATTCTCGGGAATAAATGCGTTAAAATTGATTAAGTTTCCGACGTGTATCAGTTCGTCCTTGTACATGTTTTCTCCGAAATATACTGTCTGATATAGGTGCGACTCCGGGTCTCCTGCACATGGTAATCCATCTCACCGGTGTCCGAATCAAAGCTCCCGATCAGCTCAATTAAGGTCTTGTTTTCGGAAGCCAGGCTGTATTCGATCACCAGATAGGAAACCTTGGCCATGGCGTCAGCAGTCACAAAAAAATCCTCAAATTCCGCCTGTTCCCGCTTGGAAAGGCCGTCAAACTCCCCGTCGCGAAAACCGCGGGCAAGCCTGTTTCGAAGGGTCCGCGCTTTTCCGGCGATCTGCGGTAGCTCTTCCGTGTGAAAGAGCATGGTGCAGATACTCTGATACTGAAACTGCCGCTTATGTGCGTCACGATAGACTTCAAGCTCATGGATCCCTTCTCGGATCTCCTTTACGTTTTTGTACGTTATTTTCTCCTCAGCATCCGAAAATGCCGCAAGACTGCAGAAGCCCGGCAGAGTATCCACCCTCTCAAAAAGAGGATAGGTGGGCACCGGCGCACCGAAGCGACTTCGGATATAGTCTGCGATCATCGGATCGCAGATCTCTCCGTTAAGAACACCCTTCACAAAAGCGGTACAGCCTTCCTCGGCCCAGATTATCGCGGCAATCTGCTCATCCGTGTGATCCCTGTATAGGGCGAGTGCTTCGGAAAGCGTCATAAACCCCTGTCCTGTTTTATCTTCATTCTTTGTCTTTGCAAGCGCATACAACGAAGAAAGTTCCCGCTCAAGCCGCTCGCGTTTTTTTCGAAGATAAAGCAGCTCTGTCAAGGCCTGATCGATCTTGCTTCTGATCAGGCGGTAGCTCTCCGGATTTGCTTCGATCAGCGCGGTGAATTCCTCCTCCCGCTCCGCAACAGGCATGTTTTCCGCGGGAAGCTCCGGTTTTAAGCGCTCCACGATCATCATAGACACAAAATGCCGAAAGCCCTTGACCGTCTCCTCGTAGGCAAGGATACTGGCAGGAAGCTTTTTCTTTGCGTCGGCGACTTTTTTTCCGTCAGCCTGCTTCTTTTTCTTTCTGTCTACTCCGTTGGCCAAAAACCAGATATCCAGTACCCGTTCCATGAGCGGCAGCATCTTTTCGATATACCTTCTTGCGGCACTGTCAGAGGTATCCTCTATCGGAAGCTTCCCGTTTTCCAACAGGCTGCGGTAATAATCTGCGCTCCGCATCACCTGCAGGATGCTGTCCTTATATGCCTGCGTTCCTGCGGCCGTGGGCGGGCGAAGCTTAAACTCGTTTCCGGTGATCTCCGGCCGGTTCTCGTACGGCTCCTCCGCCAGCTCCAAAAGCTCCATCGCGAGCGTTTTGCCGTTTCTCCCGTCATCCGCGCTTCTGCCCTTTTCTCCGGCGGACTTCAGATAGTATTTCAGTTTTCTCCAGTAGATATCGCCCTTATCCCGGGCGGTAAGCTCGTTTTCTGTCTGTGCTGCGCTCATGCACGGCACCTCCTAATCTATCTCAGCAGATTTACACGCACCAATCCGTTGAAATCGCTTTTAGCGGTTCGCATTGTTGCTACCGAAGAGATTGTCAGTGCCGAGCGATCGCACACCGAAAGGTAATCAATCTGCCCCGAGCCGGCAAAGGGCGAAAGTACAACATTATAACCGTATAAAGCTGTGATAAAGGCGTAGTTTTCCCCCGGTCTCGAAAGATCCACCGACTCAATCCATCCGTGAAGTTCCGGGAATAGTGTCTCCAATTCTTTAAAATATCTCAAAACATCAGCTGCCAGAATCACTTTGGCGTGTTCGTTTAGGCAAACATCCATCTGCAGGGAGCCTGCTTCTATTCCATAGCTCCAACAAGCTCTTGATACTGTTGCATCGTAGTCCTGAGCAGCATTTTTGTTTGCTGCAGCCAGATAGGTTCCTTTCCCGTATATGCCATTACTCTGATAATGTCTGCAAGGGCCGTCACCTTTTCCAAGCAATTGTTTGGCCTGTAGTGCCGCGCTTTGTTGTCCGCCTAAACAATTAATGGTATGGAACATACGCCTTTTGATCGGAGCTTTTGAAACCGCCTGCGCAAACCCGGCCTCGTCCGTGACCTCAGGTCTTCTGTCTGACCATCCGATGGCGTTTAAGAATCTTGTTGTCGCCGTGTCATTCTGATCCGGGTCTATACTCAGCTCTCTCGGTGCCTTACAGACATAAGGAAAGATTTCTTCCATTTGCTTGTCAAGTGTCTTTCGTTCACTGTCACTGGCGGTAATTTTTTTCTGCAGTATCAAGGTGATCACATCAAAATTCGCCTTGCATGCAGCATTTGCCAAAGGAACGGAAGGTGTTTTGTGAAACTTCGCATAGGCGTCTTTTGCAAGCTTCATCAGCTTGCTCTTATCAATCTTTTCTGTCTGAACCGTCTGTACCTGAACAGAACTTGTGGTTACGGTGTCTTGATCTTCCGATTGGAGCTGCACACCTGCTTTGCGAAGTTTTTGGATCTCGCCATCCACGTTGGCGCCGAGACTCTCGATCATCGCCTTGCGGATTTTTCCTTTCGGAGTGATCGGATTCCGTTTGCTCACGTAGTAGTCACAACTATCGCTCAGGCGCTGCAGCAGAGCCATTCTTTCCTCGTCACTCACCTTAGTGGAATCAAATACGGCATTGTATAGCTCAAGATCCGTCACGACATTGTTATACTCCTCGGAATTCCCGCCACGCTCGTTGTTTTTGAGAAGGATTTCCATCTGTGAGAGCGTAAAACCGATGTAGGACTCACCATCCTTCCAGTCAACTTTTCCGGCAGATGCGAATATACTTGTAGCATTCATGATTGTTCGACTTACCCAGTGAGCCTCGATCGCTTTCTTTCTGGTTTCGTAAGTTTTTTTCTTATCTTTCCAATCCTCCTCATCAACCGCACGCTCTTCCAATGACAGATATCTGGTATTTAATTCTCGATAAGCAAGCGTCTCTCTCAAATCCGCTCTGACGCTTGCTTGTTTTTCATCAAAGACCTTCTCAAATTTGTCAATCTTATGATCTTCATCCATTTTTTTCTTAAAAGATTGATCCATGACCCTACCCCCTCATTTTTTTCTTGTATACCCTGATCGGTCGCTCTTCGCTTTTTGAAAAATAATTGCCGATCTTGTTTTCCTCTCCTTCGATCGCAAGGAACCGCACCTTCGCCTGCGCTCCGTATTCCTCGAGGAGAAGATCCTTCATCTCGGAAAACAACAGATACGCCGTCCTTGCATCCTTGCAATTGAAATAGCCGATCCTGATAAACGCATCGAGCTCCTCCAAGGTCATCAGTCCCTCCACGCGGCCGTCGCGCAGGCAGACAAGGCTTCCCTCCGAGTAGCGATTCCTGTCAAGCTCCATTTCCGGGAACTGCAGAAAAGTGTCATAAGCCCCTTCGAACACAAACTCCCGGATCTGTTTGTCCGAAACCAGGTCGAGGGTATTCACTTCACAATCCTTGCGCAGGCTGCCCGGCACCTTCAGATCTACCATATCACCGAGATTACCGCACACATAGGAATACTTGCTGTTTGCACTCACAAAGCCCCTGTTCTTCAGGAACTCCGTGTCCGCATCCTCCTCGGCGGTAAACAGATAAAAGGTCATCCTCATATCCTCGGGGACATCGGTGATCAGCTCAAGGAGTGCTGTTGCCACCCCTTTGTTTCTGTATTCCGGCACGGTGTAGATCCGTTCGATCACAATATGTCTGGGCAGAATCTGCGCAGCGATCAAGCCCATCGCCGCATCACTCTCCTCATCATATACACCGAAGCATGAAATGCGACCGGTGTCCATGTCGAAGATTTCGTCGTTTGTCAAAAGCTGTAGATACCTTGAGAGGTTCTCCCTCGAGATCGGTTCTGTTTGCATAGTCTATCTCCTTCACTTTAAAGCCCGCCGATAAAGATCTTGATCCCGATGATGATCAGGATGCAACCGCCGAGGATACTGGCCTTCCCGGCAAGCTTTGTTCCCACCTTCCGTCCGATCAGAAGTCCGGGAACACAGATCAAAAATGTGACACCGCCGATGATCAGCGCAGCGGCAGCAGCTCTCAAAACTCCGTAGTCGGCAATGGTAAACCCTACGGAAAGCGCGTCGATGGAGGTTGCGATTCCCTGGATGAACAGGGTCTTTCCCGTAAGCTTTCCCTGAGACGCGCCCTCATCCTCTTCATCCTTTTGAACGATACCCTCGATGAGCATCTTGCCGCCGATGTATAAAAGCAATATGAGCGCGATCCACGGGATCATCTTTTCAAAGGCGGAAAAATGCTCCGCAACGGTGTGGACGCAGATCCAGCCGATCATGGGCATCAGGAACTGAAAGAAGGCGTACACCCCTGCGATCCCGCACATCCTGCCGCGCTTCATCTCGGGCTCGGACAGACCGTTAGCAAGAGACACGGAAAACGCATCCATGGCAAGCCCCACGCCGAGTCCGACGCTGTTCACAAAAAAAGTGATCATGCAAGAAGCGCCTCCATATCCCAAAACTCCGGATGTTCCTTGACGAAGCTCTCCTCAAACTGCTTCAGGAGCTGATCGGAGTCAAGCGTGGTACCCTCGTCCACGGCTTTTTTATAAAACTCATAAAAGCGGTCCTTAAATTCCTTTTCCAGGTCTGCCATCCGCTGAAACACGGATTCCGGAAGTTCCTCTATGTTTTCTATTTTTGAATGGATCTGCATTTTCCAGGGATTTACGGATTCATCGATGTATCGAAGTTCTCCGATTGTCAGTTCTCTCATATCTCATCCTCCTCTTTTAACCTAACAGGTCAACTTTTTCTGTCGCAATTTTATCCGCGTCATTTGTGCATACGTTCGGAAACCCCCATAATTTAAGTAAGGGACGGTTCCTCTGCATATAACCGCCTAAGAACCGTCCCTGATTTCTTGCTTTTATTCTATTACTTGTTTGCGATTGCTGCCTGAGCTGCTGCAAGACGTGCTACCGGTACTCTGAACGGTGAGCAGCTTACATAGTCAAGACCGATCTTGTGGCAGAACTCAACGGATGAAGGATCACCGCCGTGCTCGCCGCAGATACCAACGTGAAGCTTGTTGTTCACCGGCTTGCCGAGCTTGATCGCCATCTCCATGAGCTTGCCCACACCTGTCTGGTCAAGCTTTGCAAACGGATCGTTCTCGAAGATCTTGGTGTCGTAGTAAGCGTTGAGGAACTTACCTGCATCATCACGTGAGAAACCGAAGGTCATCTGAGTAAGATCGTTTGTACCGAAGCAGAAGAAGTCAGCTTCCTTTGCGATCTCGTCTGCGGTAAGTGCAGCTCTCGGGATCTCGATCATGGTACCAACCTCGTACTCAAGCTTCGCACCTGCTGCTGCGATCTCTGCGTCTGCTGTCTCCACAACTACCTTCTTCACGAACTTGAGCTCCTTCACCTCGCAGGTAAGCGGGATCATGATCTCAGGCTTTACATTCCAATCCGGATGAGCCTTCTGAACCTCGATAGCCGCGCGGATAACAGCCTTGGTCTGCATCTTTGCGATCTCAGGATAGGTTACCGCAAGACGGCAGCCTCTGTGACCCATCATCGGGTTGAACTCATGGAGAGAGGCGATGATATTCTTGATCGTTTCGACGCTCTTGCCCTGCGCATCGGCGAGGAGCTTGATGTCCTCTTCGGTCGTGGGAACGAATTCGTGCAGAGGCGGATCAAGGAAACGAATGGTGACCGGGTTGCCTTCGAGCGCTTCATACAGCTTTTCAAAGTCGCCCTGCTGATACGGCATGATCTTGTCGAGCGCAGCTTCTCTTTCTTCT
>CACZPL010000176.1 GCA_902783015.1 uncultured Lachnospiraceae bacterium | reverse complement strand
TTTTATGGATTATCTGCTGTACGGGAGCAAGGATCATCTCTACAGGAAGTATACAGTACCGTTTATCCCGATAGTGATAAGTGCGCTTCTTCTTGCGGCCAACGCATTTGCACACTTTCTCTTTGAGTATGACAATCAATTAAACATTGAGACAAAGCCGTTTTACTGGGTGCTTATAGCCTTCGAATACTTATATGTGATCAATACGATCATACTTATGATCAGGTTCTATTCGAAGAATCAGGGACCGAACTTCATCAGGATACTTCCGTTCCTTGTACCTTTTGTAGCAGGCTCAATCCTTACTCGGATTTCTCCGTATGAGGTTCGTTCACTCGGAGTAGCGGTGGGACTCGTGCTGCTTCATTTCTCGCTTATGAACGAGAGGTGTTATAAGGATGAGGAGACAGGCTTTTACAATATAGCATTCCTGAGATATATCGCGGGCTTTGCCGCAGAGCATGAATCATCAGGCGGCTGTGCGATAATCTTCGACGGCGGGGATAAGTCAGATGCACTTGCTTTAGCACTCAAGGAAGAAGCTCCCGATAACAGTGCTGTTGTAAATATGGGACATGGAAAATATCTTATGCTTGCGTCTGCTCAGAGCAAGTCGGCGATCAGGCTGCTTATAACTGCAGTGACTGAGGCAGCACAGGATAAAGGTGCAGAGATAACTGCGGATTATTCTGTGAGGGATGATGAAATATCCGGAGAGGACTTTATAAAGAATATCATAAAAAAATACTAGAACAGTAAGGTTGAAAACATGAAAAAGGATTCAAAGAAATACATAAAAATGCCGGCTGAGCTCAGAGAAAAGCTTTACAGCAGAGGCTACAGACAGATAGAGGTAGAGGATGAGCCCTTCTTTGATACATTCTTTGAGAAGATGAATGGTTACTGGTCTTCTTCTACCAATGTGTGCAACATGATATGCTGGCAGGATACCTTCCCCACATTTTTCAAGGAATCAGACGGTATGCTGCTGTGTTTGAATTATGTATGCGAGGAAGGGAGACTATACGGTATACCTATGATAGGAGAGTATACCGATGACGGCGTGAGAGCCGCTGTAGCTACATTGAAGAGCGATTTTGAAAGCTTTGGACTGAACTTGGTTATAATGGATGTGACCAACTGGATGCTGCCTTTTTTTGAAAAATGCGGAGTCGAATTTGATGTGGTTGATGACAGGGACTATATGGATTATGTATATACTAATGATATGTTCCTCGAGGGCTTGAACAGGAAGGATGATCGTTATTACTACAGACTTTTTGTCAGAAGAAATGAATTTGAAATTGAAGAGCTCACTCCGGGACATATAGATGAGGTAAGGGATTTCTTCGAATCTTACTGGTGTGCAACACATGAATGCGAAGACTGCCACTACGGCTGCTTGATCAATGTTGTGTCAATCCTGACCAAGGCTTTCGACAGAATGCGGCTTCACGGATTTATCGTCCGGATTAACGGAAAGATGGTCGGGTATTCCATAGTAAGCGTCAAGAAAAACTATGGGATATACCAGTTTAAGAATGCAATCAACAATATCAGGGGCTTGAATGAGTTTATCTTAAGAGAGACCTATGACAGATATTTGACAGATGTAAAGGAAATAAATTATACGGAAGATGTGGGAATTGAGAATCTCAGGTATTACAAGATGCATTTGGCACCGGAATACAGATTGTCATCCAAGATGGTGCTGACTGCGAAAGGGTAGAGTATGGCAAAAAAAGCAAGCACAATTAATCATATTAAGGGAATGAACGAATCGATAAAGAGTAAATCTGTGCCGATTCTTCTTTTAGTACTGATAGTTTCGGTGCTTGGATGGTTTGTGCAAGGTAATACACGCTGGATCGGAGTAAATCCTTTTTCCGAATATATATACGAGAATGTATCTTCAGCAGCAAAGGACAGCGAAGGTAACACTTATATCATAGCCGATTCGGGTTCTGAGATCATTAAGATATCAGATGACGGAAAGCTTCTCATGAAGGTAACCGGGAGAGATGCGGGTTTTAGCGGAGCGACTCATATATCCTGTGGCGGAGACAATAAACTCTATATACATACCGTTGTTTACTCTACAGGTGTACGCATTGCAGAGGAGAGGGTAATATGTATTGATTCGGAAACGGGAAAGTCGATCAGTAGTGTAAAATACATACCCCATACCGAAAACGATATGATGCAGTGCTTTGCGGGTTTTGTGCCCACAAGTGACGGTATTTTGCTTTTAACAAAGAGTGATAACGGGATTAGTATCTTTGATCAGAATAGTAATTATGTTAAAAGCTTTGATTATGAAAATGCCAAAAACGAGGTGATCACCGCTTCTTACGATGTTGCTTCGGAGATGCTTGTGTATTCTACGTATTCGGGCCGTGTTTATTCCCGTTTGAATGATGGAGAAGCTGTAAAAAGATTTGACAGCGAAAGCATAAAAGACAGTATTCCTCAGGACATCTGTATATATAACGGTATTCTGTATATGACGGATGTCGGCTTGAAAAATGTATATTGCTTTCCTCTTGACAGTTTTGAAGCATATACGGTGGAAGAGGACTGTGACATTGAAGAAAGGGAGATAGCGGCTGTCATCTCTGCGGGCACAGGTGGCGTGACGATCGTTTCTGAAATGTCTGTTTATGATGTTAAGGATGACGGTGTTGTCGTACAGGAAAAACCTGTTTTGTCCGCTAAAGTGACCTTTATGGTTGTCGCTGTATGGGCAGCTATTATAATAGGCATAGTGTTATTGATCAATATTTTGGTTGTTCTGATAATATATCTGATCAAGCATTCCACTTTCGGTACCAGGCTTGCTTTCAGTATCATTGTCGGAGTTTTTGCTGTTGCGGCTCTCTTTCTCGGAACTGTGTTTCCGGGATTCACAGAGCAATTTGAGAGCGAGGTGTATTCCAAGGAAAAGCTTGTGTCCAGGACGGCTTTAGAGGCTATCGGGGCGCATAATCTGCTTGAACTTGGGTCGCCTTCCGATGCTGATTCGAAAGAGTATGAGTATGTCAGAAGTGTGGCAAGAGAATTATTCTTTTCGGGAGAGATCAATGATTATTATTGCATGATCTATATGAGAGTCGGAGATGATGTCAGGATTGTCTATACCTTAGAGGACATTTATTTTGGATATCCCTCGGAATATGTCCCCGATGATTTAGCAGGACTTACCGAAGGAGTTTTTGAATGTGGAAAGAGCACTTCGAGCCAGGGTACATATCTGTTTGTGCAGCTTCCGTTTTCGGATGATAATGGAGAAGTAGCCGGATTTGTGGAAGTCGGAACCGATACCGACGATATAACCGAGAACAATAATCTCCTGTTTAGAGGACTTATAATCAATATACTTGCGATGATAGTCATCGTTGTGCTTTTTATGGTCGAGCTTGTGTCCTTCCTTCATGCCAAGAGACAGGACGACAGCTTGAGGAGGGAAGGAATAGTACCGGAGATTATTCAGCCGGAGCTTTACAGGTTCGTAGTATTCCTTATCTTCTTCTTTACCAATCTTACCTGTGCGATACTGCCTATCTATTCGTTAAAGATGGCATCGGAGCTTAATTTCTTCGGGATCAGTTCGGAGATTCTTTCGGCAATCCCGATATCGGCGGAGGTTTTTTCGGGAGCGGTGTTCTCCGCAATAGGCGGAAAGATCATAAGAAAAATCGGCAACAAAAAAGCAGTACTCTTAAGCTCAATCCTCTTTACCGCCGGACTCGGATTAAGGATAGTCCCAAATCTGTTTACGCTCACTCTCGGAGCACTTGTTTTGGGAAGTGGATGGGGCATTCAGCTGCTTATGGTAAATGTTCTTATCGCCAAGCTGCCGTCTGAAGAAAAAGACAAGGGCTATTCGCACTATAATGTGGCTTCGCTTGCCGGTGCCAACAGTGCAATTGTTCTGGGAGGCTTTCTTGTGCAGTGGATCAGTTATGATATGCTCTTTTTGGTAAATGCCGTCGGAAGCGTTGCTCTTTATTATGTCTCAAGGAAGTATCTCGTTGATATACCTTTTGATGTGGAAGAAGAGAGCGGTTCAAAGGAGAATAAAACAAAGTCTGCATTACGCTTTGTATTCAGGCCGAGAGTTTTTATTTTCTTCTTGTTTATGCTCACCCCGCTTTTGATAGCAGGCTATTTCCTTTATTACATGTTCCCGATAATCGGATCAGAGTGGGGAATCTCTGATACATTTATAGGTTACTCGCTTGTTATCTGCGGACTGTTTTCGGTTGTGTTCGGAGGAAAGACCACGGCGTTTTTCTCAAAGGGAAAAAGGAAGGGACTGGGATTGCTTTGTGCGGCTTGTCTTTATTCGGCAGGTTTTTCTATTGTAGCCCGGGAACAGAACCTTCAATCCCTATATATAGCCCTTATCCTGATAGGCATAGCGGACAGCTTCGGTATCCCGCTCCTGTCCAATTATTATACTGATCTTAAGGAGGTTACAGAGTATGGGTATGACAAGGCTTTCGGAATATACAGCCTGTTTGAGAATGCCGCTCAGTCACTCGGATCCTTTGTGTTCGGTTCCGTGCTTGTTGTCGGAGTAGCTAAAGGACTTAATATTCTGCTTATAATCCTGCTGGCGATGGCTGTGGTATTCTTTGCCTCGTCACTACTCGTTAAAAAAGAGAGAGGAGGCGAAAAAGGTGAAGGATC
>CACZPL010000175.1 GCA_902783015.1 uncultured Lachnospiraceae bacterium | reverse complement strand
TCGCGCGCTACAGAGGGGAGGATATTCATGAGTAATATAAAGAATGCATTTGACCACGGGAAAGCCTTTATCCCCTTCATTACCTGCGGGGATCCGGATCTCGCCACCACGGAAAAGCTGGTGATCGCCATGGAGGAGGCCGGAGCCGATCTGATCGAGCTCGGTATCCCGTTTTCCGATCCGACGGCAGAGGGACCGGTGATCCAGGCGGCAAACTTAAGAGCATTGACCGGAAAGGATCATGTGACCACGGATAAGGTGTTTGACCTCGTGGTGCGGCTTCGGAAAACAGTTAAGGTGCCCATGGTATTTATGACCTACGCGAATGTGGTGTTTTCCTATGGGGCGGAGCGGTTTATCAAACGGAGTAAGGAGGTCGGTATGGACGGACTTATCCTGCCGGATATTCCGTTCGAGGAAAAAGAGGAGTTCGACGGACTCTGCAAGGAGAACGGCTTGGATCTTGTCTCCCTGATCGCGCCGACCTCGCACGACCGCATTCGGATGATTGCCACGGAGGCGGAGGGCTTTGTCTACTGTGTATCGAGTCTCGGCGTGACAGGCGTGAGGTCGAATATCACCACGAACATCGGCGAGATGGTGGAACTCGTGAAGCAGGCAAAGGATATTCCGTGTGCGGTGGGCTTCGGAATCTCCACGCCGGAGCAGGCAAAGAAGATGGCCGAGAGCGCGGACGGCGTGATCGTGGGAAGTGCCATCGTGAAGCTTGTGGCAGAACATGGTGAGAATGCCGTGGAACCGGTAAGAAAATATGTGAAGTCCATGAAGGACGCGGTCACATCTTGACTTTTTTACCCTTTATTATATATAATAGGTTCAGTATTATCTTGGGTAAAGGAGCGTGGGGCGCATGGCGGAAAATGAGATTGCTGTAGTAAAAAGAGAACTCGAGGAGTACCCGGAACGCAGGGCTTATATCGAGGGCATCAAGTATTATCTTCGACGGATCAAGAGCAGGAAGGGAATCGTTCACGACAGGGATCTGTATCAGCATGTACAGAAGTTTAACGAGGCGTTAAAACTGTTTGAAAAGAGCGATACGGACGGTGAGCTCTACGAGATGGATGCGATCTTTGACACCTTCTATCCGGAGGGCCAGATCGACAAGCGCTTGGATCAGATGAATTTAAATCTTGCATTTGACAGTATCTCCGAATATCTGATGAGACTTAAGAAGATGTATCGGATCGGCATCAAGTAAAGAGAACATGAAAAAAACGGCCCGTGGCCGTTTTTTTCGTGCTCTATGATGCTTTGTTCAAAAGATCGATGATCCTTGCCGAAACCGACAGCTGATGTGAAATGAACTCGCAGTTTTGGTAAACCTTGCCGGTCAGCTCGACCATGACGAAGCCGTAGACGGTCTCGCTGACAAAGAGCGGCAGCAGGACCATGGAGCTTCTGTTACCGCCGATAAAGTCGTTGGCAAAAAGCTGCTCCAGGGTGATTTTTTGATGTTCGGCGGGCAGCTTCCACAGGGAGCCGTCCTGGATAAAGGCCTTCAGGTACAACTCGTTCGGCGGGGTGAAGGGCTCCAGATTCTTGTGGGTGATCGGTTTCTCGAAGGTGTAGAGATAGCCGTTCTTAATGCCGAACCAGTCGAAGTAGGAGAGCAGATTGCCGTAACCTGCGTCATCGCCGGTGGTGATATCCTCCGTGCCCTCCACAAAGCGCTTCATATCATTGCTCATCTGTCTGAACCGTTCCTCCGAGAGTGCCGTGTCATACTCCATGGATTTAAGCAGCACCTTTAACAGCTCGTGGTAGATATCTTCAATCCAGATCTGAGATTCCGCTTCGGCTTCCAACTCCGCGTCGGCGCGAAGCTGCTCCGCGTAAGCGACGAAGTTGTCCATATCCGCATACTGAGATGCGTGGCTGGTCAGGAAGCGTTCGAAGGTCATGCACACATCGTCGAAGGTATCTTCGTTTACCTCATTCGCATCGCGAAGGGACTTTAAAGCGCTGTCTATCTTGGAAAAGGCCTGATAGACGGGTGTGTTCTTCACGATGATGCCGGAGCCGCGGAACTTGTAAAAGATGAAAGCGAAGGCTTCGTCCGTGGGCATGGAAGAAAGATTCCCGTTCTTGTTCGTGCGGAACAGATCCCCCGTGCTCGATCCGATAGATTCGCGGAGTACAAGAGTTGCGGGCAGATTGAAGGAATCCACATGCTTGTCGGCCATCTTTAACTCCAGGTAGGACACTGCCTCGCGCCCGAGATCGGCGGGATCCGCGGAGATCGTTGCAAGCGGCGGATCGGCCTTGGCACTGCGGATCGTATTGTCGTAGCCGAGCACCTTGATCTCGTCTCCCGGGGTGAGCCCCAGCTTTTTGATCTCATCGCACAGGTCGAGCGCCGCGTTGTCGTTGGCGCAGGAAACGGCTTCGATATCCTTGTTCTTCTTCAGGAAGTTTTTACAAACCTCGTGGTTGTCATCGGACAGGGCAACCTCGCAGATCTGATCCTCCGTCACGGGAATGTCGTGCTGTTTCATGACCTCCATAAAGGTGTTGAAACGCTCCACCATCTCCGTGTTGCCGGATGGTCCCTTTAACACGCCGAACTTCCTGCAGCCGCAGGTGTTGATCATGTATTCGAGTCCGTCTCTGATCCCGTTTGAGTTGTCGTAGTTGATGCAGGTGTAGCCTGCGTAGTTTGAGGAGATCAGCACCTTGGGGATATTCTTGTAGTGTGCGAGGAATTCGAGCATGTCATCCTCGGTTGTGTAGGCGCCGATGGGACTTGCCGCGATGATCATCCCGGCGAGATTCTTTTCGTTTAAGTATTCGTAGATCGTCGTAAACTGGTAAGTGTAAGGACTCTCGGACTTCGGAAAGGTCTTTCTGTTCAGGTAGGTTCCCGGCAGGACGACGAGATTGTAGGAATTCTCATCACAGGCCTGGTTGACACCCTTGCAGATCGCCTCGTTGTAGCTGTCGTCGAGAGCGCTTAACAGAAGCGCGATTGTCTTTTGTGAAGTATTCATATGATTGTACCCCCTAAAATAACTTATCTTAATTAAACCATTTTTTTTGTGAATAAGCAACCGGAAAAGTGAAATTCGCCTTGCTATTTCCGTGGGAAATCAGTATAGTTAGGATATGTGTGAACAGCGTGAAAATGTGAATCGGACGCGACTTGTGTCGAGGGCGGACCTCATCCTTTTAGCCGTTGTTTTGCTCCTTGCGGGAGCGGCGCTTGTTTTCTATGAGACACATAAGGAACAGGGAAAACTTGTGCGGATCCGGGTGGGCAGCGAGACCGTGGAGGTCCTGCCGCTTGGAAAGGACCGGACTTACGAGGTGAAAACAGGGGAGGGCAGTAATACTGTCGTGATCAAAAGCGGAACGGTTTCCGTGGAGTCGGCGGACTGCCCGGACAAAATCTGTGTCAGGCATAAGCCGGTGGACAGCGTGGGCGAAACGATCATCTGTCTCCCGCATAAGCTCGTGGTGGAAGTCGTGGAGTGATGGAAAACAAAGAACCGAGGAAAAACGAAAAAGAAAAGACGATCCCGGCAAGCCGTATGACCGCTTATATAGGGGTGTTTACGGCGCTTGCGCTCCTGCTTTCCTATATAGAAAGCCTGATACCCGTGTTCCTTGCAGTCCCGGGTGTGAAGCTCGGGCTGGCGAATCTGGTGACGATCGTGGCGCTGTTTAAGCTGGGGGTCCTTCCCGCGGCCGGCATCAGTCTGTGCCGCATCCTGCTTTCGGGCATCCTGTTCGGAAACCTGACGATGATCCTTTACAGCCTTGCGGGGGCGACCCTCTCACTCTTAGTCATGTGGGCGCTGAAGCACTGCAGGATCTTTTTCGTGACGGGGGTGAGCATTGCCGGTGCCGTAGCGCATAATGCGGGGCAGCTTGCAGTTGCTGCCTTTCTTTTGGAAAACGGGAGCATGTTTTACTACATGTGTGTGCTCGCGATCTCGGGTGCCGTGTCAGGACTTTTGATCGGCCTCCTTGCCGGAAGCATCATACGAAGGATCAGGATTTAAATCCGATTCACAGAAAAGACATAAAGCAAGTTTATACTGAACGGAACACTGAAAAGGAAGTTACATCTATTATGGATACAAACGAAACAAAGGCAAGCATATACGGACCGCATCTTCCCGCCATGGAACGGACGATGGAGGAGATCCTTGTAAGGGTGGAGGAGATTCGGGAACGTCTTACGAAAAAGTACGGCAGTGATCCCATCGAGCACTGCTTATCGCGGATCAAATCAGAGGAGAGTATGCGGGAAAAGTGCAGGAGAAACGGACTCCCGGAGACCACGGAGAGTGCACTTTCCGTGTGTCACGATGCCATCGGCGTGCGCATTGTGTGCGCGTTTTTGGACGATGTGTACATCATTCGCGATTACTTAAAAAAGATTGAAACACTGACGGTTGTGGAGGAAAAGGATTACATCCGTCGCGCCAAGGAAAACGGCTACAGAAGCTATCACATGATCTTTAAGGCTGAGGCGGGCTATTACGTGGAGGTGCAGCTGCGCACGATCTCCATGGATACCTGGGCAGCATTGGAGCATCATATGAAATACAAGAAGGCGGAGCTTGCGAATGAGGCTCTGATCGTGAGCGAATTAAAACGTTGCGCGGATGAACTTGCCTCGACGGACATCTCCATGCAGACGATCCGTCAGATGATCTTTTCGGAGGATAGTAAGTAATGAAGATTTTATTTGCCGAGGACACGGCGGACTTAAACCGTGCCGTCACCGTGGTGCTCACACATGAGGGCTACACGGTGGATGCGGTCCTGGACGGTGAGGCCGCACTGGAAAAGCTGAAAAACGACAGCTATGATGTGATCGTTTTGGATATCATGATGCCGAAGAAGGACGGGATGGAGGTGCTCTTTGAGCTCAGACACCGCCACATCCTGACGCCGGTTTTGATGCTCACCGCCAAGGTTGAGGTGGATGACCGGGTGGCGGGGCTTGATGCCGGCGCCGATGATTATCTGACAAAGCCCTTTGCCATGAAGGAGCTCTTGGCAAGGATCCGTGCGCTGATCCGCAGAAACGAGGGCTACGCGCAGACCGAGATCCGCTTTGCGGATTTTGTGCTTAACACGGAGGAGTTCTCGCTTTCCTCGGGAAACTCGGTTCGTCTTTCCATCAAGGAATTCGAGCTTTTACAGGCGCTTGTCGCCAATGCGGATAAGTCCCTTTCCACGGAATACCTGATCGAGCATGTGTGGAAAAACGAGCGTGATGCGCAGGAGGATACGGTCTGGCTGTACATCTCGTACTTAAACGGAAAGCTCATGTCCATCGGATCGGACGCAAAGATTGACGGAACACGGGGCGGTGAATTTCAGATTCAGGGGTAGTGCTTATGAATGAAAAAGCTATCAAAAGAATGCGGATCAAGATCATCAAGATAGCCATGCTGTCTCTTTTTCTCGTGATGCTCTTTATCGGCTTCACCATCAATCTCGTGAGTATCATTTCCTCACATCGCGTTGTGTCTGATGTATTGGACAGAATCATCGAAAACGACGGCGAGATGATCTTTACGGAGCGCAGGGTGGAGTACGGGAGCGACGGGTTCCTCACCATCACGGATGTGTTTTCGCCGCAGTACAAGCATTACAGCCGCTATTTTGTCGCAACCTACGTGGACGGTGAGGTGTTTGCCATCGACACCGCCTTCGATTCGAATATCGATACCGACGAGGCCACATATTATGCGGATCGTGTGAAAAACCGACACAAAAAATTCGGCAGAGTCGGTATGTATTATTATAAATTTGCCACGCTTTCCGATGGCAGAAATGTCGGTGTCTTCCTTGACTGTACCTCGGAGATCGTGCAGCTCGGACGACTGATCTATTTTTCAACCGTTATCTGTGTCCTCGGACTTATGCTCACCTATGTGCTCGCAAGTTATTTCTCGAGGCATTTTGTGAAGCAGGAGATCGAGAATTCCGGCAGGCAGCGGGAGTTTATCACCAATGCCAGCCACGAATTAAAAACCCCGCTTGCCGTGATCCGGGCAAACACCGAGCTTTTGGAGATGACAGAGGGCGAGAACGAATGGACGAAGTCCACCTTGAAGCAGGTGGACCATATGGACGGCCTGATCAAAAATCTCGTGATGATCGCGAAGGCCGAGGAGAAGGCTGATCGGAGCGGCCTTGTGGATGTGAATGTCTCTCAGGCCGTGGAGGAGGCTGTCTCCAATTTCGATGCCATGGCAAAGACCGACGGCATCACCTTAGTCAGGGCGATCGAGCCGGACGTACATATGCTGATCGAGGAGGGCAGGATGCGACAGCTGGCCGGGTTACTCATGGACAATGCCATGAAGTACTGCGACGAGCACGGCACTGTGACGGCTTCTCTGGTCTCCTTGAGAAAAGGAAAACAGGTGCGCCTGGAGGTTTCCAATCATTACGCGGAGGGCTCCTGCGTGGACTGCAACAAGTTCTTTGATCGCTTCTATCGCGCGGACGAATCCCACGAGCAAAAGACCAAAAAAGAGGGCTACGGTATCGGGCTTTCCATGGCGGAGAGCATCTGCAAGCAGTACGGCGGAGGGATCAGGGCATTCTGGAAGGACGGCGTGATCACCTTTAGCTGCACATTGTCCTCGGGGCTTTAGAATACTTGACTTTATGGGCGTTTTTCGATAAAATTTTCATCAGGGTTACATATCAAAAGAGAGAGGTATTTTGAAATGAAGAATAAACCATATCCTTTATATCAGACACTTGCTCAGATCACGGACTTAAAAGACATGGTAAAAAGCCGTGCGGCGGATACACCGGCTGCTGTGGCTTTTTCCTTCTCGGGCGGGAAGGACAAGATCATTGAAAAGACCTGCCATGAGTTTGACAGCGATATCGACGCATTCGGAACCTTCCTGCACGCGAAGGGGCTCAAGGGTGCGCATGTCGCCGTGATCGGGGAGAATTCCTACAAGTGGCTGGTATCTTTTTTTGCTCTTGCAAACGGTGGCAGTGTGGCAGTGCCCATCGACAAGGATCAGAGCGTGGACATGGCACATAAGCTGATGGAGGCGAGCGACTGCAAGGCGGTCATCATCTCCGATACGTACAAAAAATTGGTGGACGGCTATACAAAGGTTGAAGTATTTTTTATGTCCGAACTCGAAAACTATATCGAGGAAGGAAAGAAGCTGCTCGCGGAAGGCGAGACAGGCTTTACATCATATGAGGTAGAGCCGGATAAGCTCGCGGCGATCTTCTTTACTTCGGGTACCACGGGCATCTCCAAGGGCGTCATGCTCTCTCACAGAAATATGGCGCAGGACATCAACTTCGCCTGCAAGAACTTTATCCTCGGGGGAGATACGCTGGCCGTGCTTCCGTTCCATCACACCTTCGGTCTGATCACTGCCATCTTTATGGTGTTCAACTATCGAAAGAGTGTCTATATCAACAGCTCGTTAAAATACCTGTTAAAGGAGCTTGAGGTCGTAAAACCGCAGACCATGTTCCTGGTTCCGCTCTTTGTGGAAAACTTCTACAAGCGCATCATCGCCACGGCGAGAAAGAGCGGCAAGGAAAAGATCCTAAAGACCATTATGAAAAACAGTGATGTGCTCCTTCGCCTGCACATGGATTTCCGAAAGAAATTCTTCAAGGATATCCAGAAGACCTTCGGCGGAAACCTGGAATTCATCATCTGCGGAGGTGCGCCCCTAAACGAACACTATGTCAAGGCCTTCCGGACCTTCGGTATCAATATCTTAAACGGCTACGGCATCACGGAGTGTTCCCCGGTGCTCTCGGTCAACCGCAACGAGTACTGGCGTGACGGCAGTGTCGGCCAGATCCTGGACGGCGTGAGCATTAAGGTATCCGAGGAGGGCGAGATTCTCGCCAAGGGAGAGAACGTGATGGGCGGCTACTACAAGGATGAGGTTTCCACAAAGAAGTCTCTGATCGACGGCTGGTACCACACGGGAGACCTCGGCTATGTGGACGAGGACGGCTTCCTGTTTATCACGGGACGTGAAAAGAATCTGATCATCCTATCCAACGGCGAAAACGTTTCACCCGAGGAACTCGAGATGTACGTGGGCGTGATCCCGTTTGTGGCGGAGAGCGTGGTATACAACGACGACAAAGGGATCGTGGTGGAGATCTTCCCGGAGGAGGAGTACCTCGGAAATCAGGAGTATTTCGAAAAGAAGATCGCCGAATTGAACAAGACCCTTCCGGTGTATAAGCGCCTGGAAAAGGTAAAGCTTCGCGATACGGAATTCCCGAAGAATTCCAGCAAGAAGATCCTGAGGAACGAAGTGATCGGATCATGAGAACAGCTTGATATTTCAAGAAAAATCGTGTAAAATATATACATGCTTTTTGCGGGATCTTCGCGCGGATGAATTTGGTATCCCGAGTATTAAGAAATTGGGGGAAAGGTTATGTTCGGAAAAAAAGGAAACAGTGATGTTGAACGTCTGCAGCAGCAGATCATGGAGTTACAGGAGGAACTTGCCGCGGAAAAGGCAAAGTTTGAGCTGGCGGAGCGAGAGATAGACGCGCTCAACAGGAACACGCATCTCGGTCTCTGGAGAGCGCATTACGATGATCAGGGGAACCAGACCTATGCCTGGTGGAGCGATGAATTCCGCAATATGCTCGGTTATAACAAGGTAGAACTGCCGGATACCATCGATTCTCTCGGAAAGCTGCTTCATCCCGACGAGGTTGAAATGGTATATGCGGCCTTCGGAGCAGCGGCGGCAGATAAGACCAATCGTACCAAATATGACATTGATTACAGACTGCGCATGAAGAACGGAGAGTACAGATGGTTCCATGCGGCAGGACAGGCGATCCGCAAACCGGACGGTACACCGATCGTGTTTATCGGTACGTTTACGGACATTCACGACGCTAAGATGAATGCGGAGGCAATCGAGATCACACAGCGCCGTGCCGATGCGGTGGACAAGATGATGCTCGAGGGCTCCTGGAGCATGGATCTTACGAAATATGCAATCGACGATATCAATTCTCCCATGGTTTACTCGGATCAGTTCAAGCAGATCCTGGGCTTCCGCGGAGCGGATTTCCCGGATATCATGAATTCCTGGATCACCAGGATCCATCCGGACGATGTGGGCGCTGCAAGCGAGGCTATGGCAAAGCAGCTTTCCGATCCCTCAGGACAGACCGTGTTTGATATGGAGTACCGCATCAAGCACAGAGACGGCCACTGGGTATGGACCCGCGCTTCGTCCTATGTGGTATGGTCAAAGGACAGAAGAATGCCGCTTATGGCAGCAGGTACCATCTTAGATATCACGGAACAGAAGGCAAACAAGCTTCGCTTTGAGGAGGAGATGGCGCCGGCCATCGAGACCTTGCAGAAGGGAATCTCCGAGATCGCGACCACGGTGGATGTCGCTACGAAGCAGATGGTAGATATGGCAGAAAAGCAGGTAGATGTATCCGCTTCAGCGAAAAAGATCGGTGACAGCGTTGCCGCATCCATGGGTATCATCACCAGTATCCAGAATATCGCAGATCAGACGAATCTGCTTTCACTGAATGCGAGCATCGAGGCAGCGCGTGCGGGTGAGGCCGGTAAGGGCTTCGCGGTTGTGGCCGGTGAGGTACAGAACCTCTCCACCTCCACAAAGGACACCACAAACCAGATTGCAGGCATCTTGAACGATATGAACGCCTCCGTTAAGGATATGCTTGAAAAGATCGACGCAATCAGCAGTGAGGTAACCGATGAGAGTGCCGAGATGGAAGAGATCGACGCTACGGTTGCGGCATTGCACCAGAGTGTGGATGACATTGCGAATATGGCAGCGAGCTTATATCATTGATCATTCAAAAACAACCCCGATTTCGGGGTTGTTTTTTGGTTTCCCATTCGTTCACAGATTTTTCACAATAATTATTAGCACTCGCCCTTGACGAGTGCTAATAATTGTGCTATAACATAATCAACAAATAAATCGAAGGCTTCTTCGGAAGGAACGGATTTATTTGCAAAACAAGTTCAGCAACTGATGAGTCAGTAACGGATAGGAGGAATGACTTATGTTAGCACCGAGTATTTGTAACAATTTCGTATCAGATCTTTCAGACTTTGCAGATTTCTTCAGAGGCTTCGGCGATGTATTCGCACCGGTAAGATACGGTATGGATGAAAAGCTTCGCGGCATCAGTACCGATGTTCAGGAATTTGATGACCACTATGAGCTCGACATGGAGCTTCCGGGATATAAGAAGGAGGATATCAAGGCTACCGTCAAGGAAGGGTACCTTACCATCTCCGCAGAGCATTCGGAGGAAAAGGATGAGAAGGACTCCGAGGGCAAATACTTAAGGAGAGAGCGTGTTTCCGGTTCCTGCGCGAGAAGCTTCTTCGTTGGCAAGGAGGTCACGGGCGAGATGCTCCACGCAAGCTTTGAAAACGGCGTGCTGAAGGTGAATGTACCGAAGGTGGAATCGAAGAAAGAAATACCCGTTGAACAGACGGTATCCATCGAAGGATAAGATGATCAAAAAGGCCGCGGGCATCCTGCCCGCGGCCTTCTTTTTGTTTAGAAATCTGCACTTTCCTGAAAGTGATTTTTTAATGCCTCGAAGGTTTTATCGGACAGATCATGCTCTGTCTTACAGGCATCCTCGTAGGCCGTCTCCTCATCTACACCTAAGCGCATGAAGATCTTTGCAAGCACCTGGTGCCGCTCGTAGATCTTTTTGGCGATGGCCATGCCGGTGTCCGTCAGTGTGAGATAGCCTTTTTCGTCCATGTTCAGATAGCCGTTATTCTTGAGATTTTTCAAATACACGCTGACGCTGGGCTTGGAGAGATTCAGATGATGTACCACATCGATGGAGCGCACATGTTCTCTCGTACCGGACAGGTGAAGGATCGCTTCTAAGTAGTCCTCTGCGGATTCTTGAATTGTCATGATATGGTTCCCCCGATCAATGGATGATTCATATGTTCATATACTAACACATGACCTCTGAAATAGCAATTATAAAAAGGGGACGGCTTCAACCGTCCCCTTGTCGTCACTTGTTACATTTTCCGGCCTTGGCACATTGGCCTGCCATGGGGCAGCCGATACAGTGTACCCCCTTCTTCTTTTCCTTGCGGATGTACCAGACGGCACCTCCGACAAGTACGAGAAGGATCAGTATTAAGATCACGTTTGTCATGATGGTTCCCATAGCATTTACCCGAAAAGCTTTTTACATAGTTTAATCCAATTGGTACTCGGCGTCAATCGCCTTGTTGTTGTGGATGATGATACCCGCAATGATCGCCGCGAAGCAGAGGATCGCGATCAGTCCGCCGACGAAGCCCGCGCCGAGGCTGCCCGTCGTAAACAAGGTACCGAACTGGTATACCAGGAAGCCTACCGTAAAGCCCGTTGCAAGCTGTAAGCCGATGGCACCCCAGAGCCACTTGGCCGACTTCATCTCGGAGTTCATGGCACCGAGAGCTGCAAAGCACGGCGGAGTATAAAGGTTAAACATCAGATATGCGAGGGCTGCGACCTTGGTGATACCGATCACGGAAGCAACCGCTGTGCCCTCACCGATCAGTTCAAGCTCATCGGGATCCACCAGGTTGGTGATCGCAAATACCGTTGCAATGGTGCCGACCACGTTTTCCTTGGCGATAAAGCCGGTGATCGCCGCAGCGGCAAGCTGCCAGGATACAACACCGACGATCGGCACGAGCAGGTGAGAGAAGGGCCCTGCGATCCCTGCCAGGATGGAGGTATCCTCCATGCCCTCTTCAACGGCCTCGAAGCTCCAGTTGAAGGTGCTCATGATCTGTACTACGGTGTTACATACGAGAATAATGGTACCGGCCTTGATAATGTAAGCCTTGCCGCGCTCAAGCATGGACTTGACCGCAAACCAGAGGCTTGGAACCTTGTATTCCGGAAGCTCGATGATGAAGAAGGACTTGCGGAATTTTGATGCCGTGATGGCCTTGATCAAAAGTGCACCGAGCAGGATGAGCACAATGCCGAGCATATAGCATACGAAGCTGATCCACTTGGAATCCGGGAAGAATGCACCGGCAAAGAGTGCGATGACCGGAAGCTTTGCACCGCATGGCATGAAGGTTGCAAGCATGGCGGTGGAGCGGCGCTCGCGCTCGTTCTTGATCGTACGGCAGGCCATGATG
>CACZPL010000174.1 GCA_902783015.1 uncultured Lachnospiraceae bacterium | reverse complement strand
GCACAAGCAGGATCGGGACCGAGAGGACGGCGTAGAGCGTAAAGATCATCTCGAGCACGGTCACCAGTATGGACAGCGTATAGTAGGTCGTCCCCTGACGTATGGAGAGCAGGGTAAAGAAGACAAAGGTCACAAACAGGAAGATGGCGACTCCGAGATGTCCCACGAGAGCGTAGGAGTACATGTTTTCACGCTGTGTCCGGATACATTTCCGAATGCGGTGGATCAGCATCACAAGGAAGAACAGGATGATCTCGATCCCCACGATGTAAAAGCGGTTGGTGGTGCCGACATAGCCGTTCATTGTGATGATCCCGGATTTATGCACATAGAAGGAAGCCAACCGGGAGGAATATTCGCCGTTTTCCCCGTAGATGATAAATTCCGCTTTGGTATATCCGGTTTTCAGCCCCTTGATGGTCGCGTACATTTTTCCGTTTTTGTACTCGGCGGAAACGACGCGCAGGGCATCCTCCGATTCCGGGATCACCTCGCAGGAAACGTAGGAATCCAGCATATTATCCATTTGATAGGTAAAGGTTTTGCCTATGATCATGTAATTGGCGATCAATACCGCGAGTATAATCGCAAGAGCAATGGCAAGCTTTTTAAAGGTTTGTCTCATTCGGCCGTCTCCTTAAGTTAACTTATGCATTATACCATTCCTGTGCGGAAATAATCAAGAGGAGACAGGGGGACAAAAGAACCGTCCTCCTGTCTTGTTATTTAAAATTATGTATTGACAAAACAAAACGCATACTGTATTATCTGTATTACAAAGAGTAATACAAACGATACAAGCAATACAAAAATCGTAAAAGGAGGTCGTTCTTATGCCGAGTTTATCCGAAATGTTACCGTTTTTGATCCCATTGATCATCGTGCAGCTTGTGCTGCTCGCCTACGTTATGTACCACATCTTCACCCATGACACCTATAAGAAGGGAAGCAGAGGACTCTGGGTGGCCGTCTGCATCGTGGGTATGGAGTTTATCGGACCGGTGCTGTATCTGCTGCTTGGAAAAGAGGATGCGTAAATGGATGTGCTTCGTGTGGAAAACTTAAAAAAGAGCTTCGGAAAGAAACAGGTGCTGAAAAACCTTTCCTTTGCGGTTCCCGAGCATACCGTGTACGGCTTTGTCGGCAGGAACGGTGCCGGAAAGTCCACCACCATGAAGATCGCGCTGGGGATCCTGGCCGCGGACGAGGGGAGCGTATATGTGCTGGATGAAAAGGTAAAATACGGCAATGCGAAGACGAACCGTGTCATCGGTTACCTGCCGGATGTGCCGGAGTATTACGATTACATGACCGCCGGGGAGTACCTGCGATTCTGCGGGCAACTCTCGGGGATGAACAAAAAGGAAATTCGGGAGCGCAGCGGGAAGCTGCTTGAGCTCGTAGGGCTTGCCGATGAGAAAAAGCGCGTGAAGGGCTTTTCGAGAGGTATGAAGCAGCGGCTCGGGGTGGCGCAGGCGCTTTTGCACAAGCCGAAGCTTTTAATCTGTGACGAGCCGACCTCGGCGCTGGATCCTCTCGGAAGAAGAGAACTTCTGGATATCCTGTCTGCCGTGAAGGAGGAGACGACCGTGCTCTTTTCCACCCATATCCTCTCGGATGTGGAGCAGATCTGTGACAGGGTTGCTGTTCTGGAGCAGGGGGAGATCGCCGTTGAAGGAACCATCGACGAGATCAAGAGTGCCCACGGAGATGGAAATGTGAGTCTGACCCTCGGAAACGCGGATGCATTTGATAAGCTCCTTACGCGTTTTCCGGAGCTTACGCGCGGCATGCACCATACGCTGACGCTGGCACAGCCCGATCAGCTTCCCGCGGTGCTCCGGTATATCGCGGATGAGAATATCCCGCTGATACGCCTGGAGCGCGGAGAGGTGTCGCTTGAGGATCTGTTCTTGGAGACTATAAAAGGTGAGAGGTGAGGAAGATGACTGCGTATCTGAAAAAAGAATGTATGGAATATATGAGGACCGGCAGGCTCGTCATTTTATCGCTGATCTTTATCTTTTTCGGAATTTTAAGCCCGGCCATCGCAAAGCTCACACCCTGGATGATGGAGCAGCTGGCGGATGATATGGAAAAGAGCGGCTTCGTGGTGAAGAATGTGACGGTGACCGCCGTGAACTCCTGGGACCAGTTTTTCGGCAATGCGCCCATGGAATTGATCGTGTTTCTCCTGGTGGTCGGCGGGTGCTTTGCGGCGGAATATAAGAGCGGAGTCTTCGTGTTTGCGGTGACCAGAGGCTTAAGACGCGGGAAGATCGTACTTGCAAAGATCTTGATGCTCACGGCACTTTGGACCCTGCTCTATGGAGTCTGTTTTTTGATCACCTACGGGTATACCGTATACTTTTGGGGGAGTGACGGCGTATGGAACCTTGCGTCAGCCGTGTTTTTCTGGTGGCTGTTCGGGATATGGGCCGTATGCCTGTTCATCCTGATGGCGACCCTGCTACCGACGGTTTCCGGCGCACTCGGAGGAACCGCGGGCGTGGTGATCGGTGTATATCTTTTGAGCCTTGTGCCGAAGCTCAGCGACTGTCTTCCCACATACCTGATGAACGGCATGAGCATTGTGACCCGGGACAAGGTTCCGTACGATTATACCGTCTCTGCCCTGGTCACCGGCGTGAGTGCGTTTGTGTTCCTTATCTCCGCCGTTCTTGTATTTCGAAGGAAACAGTTGTAGAATAAGGCCATCGCTGATTGAAACAGGAGAGAAACCATGATCATTAAGATAGATGAATACTCCGACACCCCAATCTACCAGCAGATCCGCAATCAGATCGTGATGGGCATCTCGGACGGGCGGCTGTCCGCCGGTGAGCAGCTCCCCACGGTACGTGCGCTTGCCTTGGAGATGGGAATCAATACCATGACCGTGAGCAAGGCTTATCAGATGTTAAAATCCGAGGGCTACATCCTGACGGATCGGAAGAACGGCGCCCGCGTGCGGCAGGAGCTGGCGCAGTCCGGGAGTTTAAGCGACGCAAATCTGTTGGAACTTAAACGCATCGCCTCGGAGGCGCGCCTTTCCGGGGTGAAGAAGGAAACACTCCTTCATGTGATCGAGGATGCTTATAAAGACGCGAAGGGAGGCCGATGAAGATGGGATTTTGGATCAGTCTGATGATGGTCGGGATCACACTGCCGGTGGGCCTTGTGATCCTTGCGATCTGTTATCCGAAAAACCGGCAGAAGAAAAAGATTTTCTACGGCATACGCAATCGCGAAGAATACGAGGATGAAAGTGTGTGTGCAAAGCTTGATGAGATATGCGGGAAAGCGCGGAAGCGGGCACTCATTCTCACCCTTTGCTTTGCCGTGATCGGCGTGTTGCTCGCCGTATTTAATAAGATCCCGCTCAGTATGACGCTCTGCACGCTCAACGTCTTTGCCTATATCATGCTCATGCTGGTGCCGTTCGCGTTCTGCAACCGGGACATAAAGACCTTAAAACGTGAGCTTTCTTTAGACGGAGATACCGGCATCAGCTTCACGGATCTTCAGAATGCGGATACAGTTCATGCGTTTCGCCCTGTGCCCTTTCTGATCCCGCTTGTGTTCCTGCTTGCAGGTTTTTGCTTTTCACTCATGACGGACCTGAAAGTGATCACCATCGACGGCTTTACATCCGCCGGGACCTTTTCCGCGACGATGATGTCCGGCATATTCCTCTTTATCGGGCTTATCATGCTGCCGATCGCGTACGTGATGGACAGACAGAGAAATCAGGTGATCTCGGAGGACAGCGCCGTCAATGCAAATTATAACCGTGCGATCAAGCGGTGTATGTTCGGTCTCAATCTTGCGATCGACTGGTGCACCGTCGCCGCGATGATCGGTATGATCCTGTCGCTGCTTGTTTTCGATGCGGAGGTCGCGATCCTGGTGTTCTACGGGCTTTATATGGCGGCACTCGTTTTCGCGATCGTTGTCTATATGGTTCGGATGAACAGGATCGAGCTTCGCTACAGAGAGGAAACCTCCGTGACCGTGGATGACGATGACAAGTGGGTGTTCGGCCTGTTTTACTACAATAGAAACGACAGAAAGCTCATGGTTGAAAAACGCATGGGTATCGGCACGACCGTAAATATGGCGCATCCGGTCGGAAAGGTGCTCGGCGCGTTTCTCGCGCTTGCACTTGTGGGAACACTTCTCTGTATGGTCTGGCTCGGCATGATGGAGGCGACACCGATCCGTGTCTATAACGAGGACGGCCGTGTGATCTGCCATCAGTTAAGAGATGAATATGTGATCGAGGTATCCGGGATCAAAGCTGTTTCGCTGGTGGATGATCTTGATAAGAAGGATGTGGTGAGAAGTGCTGGTACTTCCATGCCGGGACTTGCCAAAGGCCGCTTTATCGTGGACGACGAAAAATGCCGCTTCTTCATGAATCCGGATTTTGACCTTTGCATCCGCATAGAGAGTTCGGACTGGGTGTACTACATAAGCGGCGAGACAAAAGAAGAAACCGAGGAGCTCTATCGGACACTGGTAAAATGACACATAATTGTGTTTTCATGTTTCACAAACAGAACACAATTTAGACACAAATTATTGCTATAGTACACATTGTAAGAGCTTTTCATATATTTGAATCCTCTCTCCCCTCAAAAAAAAGAGTCCGGTGCAGGTTATCCCCAAATGCCTGTGCCGGATTCTTTTTTATCCGAGAATTTAAAGAAAATCTTAAGTTGTAGAAAAAAAATAAATGTGATAGTATAACTCAATCGAAAAATAAGCGAGGAGACGCCATGAAGCTGTTTGATACGCACGCACATTACAATGATGAAGACTATGATACGGACCGTGAAGCGCTGTTTGAAGCTATGCGCGCGGCCGGCGTGGCACATGTGACCAATATTGCGGTGGACATGGAGACCTCGCGCATCAATGATCTATATACGAAGCAATATGATTTCATGTACGGAACGGTTGGGGTTTTCCCTACGGATGTGGCGGAGCTTGAAGAACCGGGGGCTTACGCCGAGCTTGAACAGCTGCTCTTAAATAACGAGAAGCTGGTGGCTGTCGGCGAGATCGGCCTGGATTACCACTATGATGAGATCGACAAGCCCCTGCAGCAAAAGCATTTCGAAGGCCAGATGGAGCTTGCGCGCCGCGCAAAAAAGCCCATCGTGATCCACAGCCGGGATGCGGCCCGGGACACGGCGGATATCATGAAGTCCTGTCGGGCGGAGGAGATCGGCGGCGTCATGCACTGCTACAGCTACACGAAGGAGATGGCGCGGGAGTTCCTTGATATGGGATTTTTCTTCGGCATCGGCGGTGTGGTGACCTTTAAGAACGCGAAGAAGCTCAAGGAGGCGGTGGACTTCATCCCGCTTTCAAACATCGTGCTCGAGACGGATGCGCCCTATCTCACACCGGAGCCCTTCCGCGGGAAGCGCAACCGGTCGGATCACCTTACCTACGTGGTCAGTGAGATCGCGAGGATCAAGGGGATCACGGAGGAGGAAGTGTGCAGCGTAACTTATAATAACGCATGTAAATTATATGGAAAATAAGAAAACCATGGATATGACCGAGGGCAGTCCCCTGCGGATCATCATCCTGTTCACAATCCCGATCATTTTGGGAAACATATTTCAGCAGCTCTATAACATCGGCGATACCAAGGTGGTGAGCTATTTTTGTGATGAGCACGCCTACGGGGCCGTGGGGCTTACCGCACCGGTATCCAACATGGTGATCGGTCTGATCAACGGTTTCACCCAGGGCTTCGGTATCCTGGCGGCAAACGCCTTCGGGGCGAAGGACAGGGAGCGAATCCGGAAAAATGTGGCGGGTGCGGCCGTGCTCACGCTGGGGCTTACGGTCTTCCTTCTGGTGTTGTCCTTTTCGGTCATCCGTCCGGTGCTCGTGCTCTTAAACACGCCGGATGAGCTGATGGAGCTTGCTCTTTCCTATGTGAGGATCATCCTGGTGGGCATACCGTTTACGGCACTGTATAATCTGTCGGCAAATCTGCTCCGGTCTCTCGGCGACAGCCGTACCCCGCTCTACTGCCTGATTGCGTCTATCGCGCTAAACATTGTGCTGGATATTCTGTTTGTCGGCGTACTCGGTATGGGGATCTCAGGCGCGGCAGTTGCTACTGTACTTGCGCAGGCCGTCTGCAGCGTTGCCTGCTTTTTGTACGGGATCCTGAAGTTTAAGGATTATCTGCCGAAGCGCGGGGACTTTGCCTTAAATAAAAAAGAATACGGTGAGCTCTTCACCATGGGCCTTTCCATGGGGCTTATGGGCTGCATAGTCAATATCGGGACCATCATCCTGCAAAGCGGTATCAACGGCCTGGGCGCGGATATCGTGTCGGCACACACCGCAGGCAGGAGACTGTTGGATATCCTGATGGCCTTAACCTACACCTTCGGCTTTACCATGACGACCTATGTAAGCCAGAATGTGGGCGCGGGACGGTTTGACCGCGTGCGGCTCGGCGTGCGTACCGCCATTACGATCGTGCTCACCATCTCGGCGGTCTCCATTGTGTTTTCGCTGTTTTTTGCAAGACCGATCGTCACATGGATCGCCTCGACGGAGAATCAGGCGATCGTGGACAATGCCGCGATGTACGTGAAGGTCGGGTCCTGCTTCTTCCCGGCTCTCGGCCCGCTGTTTGTCCTGCGCTGCAGCCTGCAGGGTATGGGCAGAAAGACCGTTCCCATTGCCTCCTCGGTGCTGGAGCTCTGTATCAAGATCATCTCGGTTCTCGTGCTTGTGCCGTGGCTTGGGTATCTCGGCATTGCTTTAACGGAGCCCATCAGCTGGGTGTTCATGACGATGCTCCTTGCCTGCGGGTATATCTTCGCCGTGCGTGCGGAACAGAAACGACAAGATGCCGAAATGTCATAACATGACAAAAGTCATATACAAAAACCTGTCTTTTTTCACTACAAAAGCGGCGGGCGAATTTATATAATGAGTGTGTCAATTGAAGTTGGCACACTCTTTTTTTACACTCGCTGATCAAACAGAAACGGAGAAACGATATGGGAACGATCTTAAAAACAATCGATCTGACAAAGAAATATGACAAGCATGTGGTGGTGGACAACCTGAATCTGGAAATCGAGGAGGGAGAGATCTTCGGACTTCTCGGCCCGAACGGCGCCGGAAAGAGCACGACCATGAACATGATCTGCGGGATCGTGCGGCCGACCCTCGGCGATGTGGAGTTCATGGGTAAGGATTTCAATAAAAATCGAAAGAACCTGCTGGGAGAGCTCGGGTACATTCCGCAGGAGCTTGCGATCCACGGCAATCTGAAGGCCTGGGAGAATGTGGAGCTCTTCACATCCCTTTACGGCATCAAGGGCTCGGAGCTTAAAGAGCGGATCGATGAGTCGCTGGAATATGTGGGACTCCTGGAGAAGAGAAACGAGTATGCAAAAACCTTCTCCGGCGGTATGAAGCGAAGGCTGAACATCGCCTGTGCCATCGGTCATCATCCGAAGCTGATGATCTTCGATGAGCCCACGGTGGGCATCGATCCACAGTCGAGGAACTTCATCTTGGACAAGATCAAGGAGTCCAACAAGAACGGCGCGACCGTGATCTACACCAGCCACTACATGGAAGAGGTGGAAGCGATCTGTACCAGAATTGCAATCATGGATAACGGCAGGGTGATCGCAACGGGGACGAGCGAGGAGCTCAAGAAAATGATCACGGACGATCCGGCGACCATCACCCTCGAGGAGGTCTTCCTCACACTGACGGGAAAGAAACTGAGAGATTATTAGGGAAGGACAGGAACGATGATAATCTATCTGATCAAAAACAATATCAAGCTGATGATGAGAAGTGCCACCAATGTGCTCTTGTTCATTGTGACGCCCATCGTTCTGATCGCAATGCTCTCAAGCGCCTTCAGCGACATGATGGCGAAATATGAGAGCGGCGGGAAGATCATAGCCGGTTTTCGGGTGGAGAAGGATACGCCGGAGGCGTGGAGAGCAGCACTTGATGCCTTTGCCGCAGGCCTTGAGGAGGAAAGTCTTCTCCTGCGCGAATATGTGAACGGTGAGCCGAAGGAAATCCTGCGAGATGAGGATCTGTGCGCCTTTGTGGTATTCGGCGCGGATGCCTACACAATCTACCAGAGCGAAGATCATAAAAACGAGGGAAAGATCGTGGAATATGCGGTGGGATCCTTTTACGAGCATGCAGCTGCGGCTGCGGCGAACGTAAATCTGACGGAGAACGCCGGCGAGCTTGCGATTGAGTACCCGGAATACATGGAGCCGATCGACTCCAAGGACTATTACGGGATCATAGAGATCGTATACTTCGGATGCTGCGCCATCGTGTGCGGCGCGGGACTGTTCGCCGGCGAAAAAAAGAATCGTATCAACAAGAAGTTTTACGTGTCCGGCATTTCCGAGCCGAAACTTTATCTTGCCAAGTTCATCTCGATGATCATAGTCGTATCGGTCGGATCTCTGATCGCCACGGCGCTTTCCGGGCTCATGTTCGGAACAAAGTGGGGAAATCCGGTGCTTTCGGCGCTCATCGTGTTCCTTGTCATCAGCGCGGCTACGGCCTTCGGACTTATGGCATATTACATCACGGACAATATGGTTGCGACCATCATCTCCGTGTTTACGGTTGTCTGGCTTGCGGGCTTTTTCGGCGGAAGCTTTGAGACCTATATGTTCTCGACAACGCCTAAAGCACTCAAGCTGATCTCGCCGCTGTATCACACAAACAGAGCATTGGTCGAGCTTTCCTGCATGGGAAAAAGCGATTACGTCGGAAGCGCGATCCTTTACAGTGTCGCCATCATCGTGGCTTCATCCGCAGTCGCTGTCTTAGCCGGAACACTGAGAAAGAGAGGAAGAGCATGAAAACACTGGTTAAAACAAGTTTAAAACTATTGTTCAGGACAAAGGTCTTCTGGTTTTTCCTCGTGATCACACCGATCCTTTCGACCATTATCCTGAAAAATAAATTCGACAGCTCGGCTGCCTACACGGATAAATCAAGCGAGGATATCATAGAGCTGGATGACTCTGCGGATAAGGTCGCTTACTTCGGCGGGCAGGGGGAGTACATGGTCAAGGTGTACGACGCTGCCGGAAGCGAGTACTCCGAGTATTTCTTAAACAAGCTTTCTCACTGCGGCCTTTTCAGGGTGTGCAGGGTAAAGCTTGATGGTCCGGCGACAGATGCGTTTTTAAAGGAGCGCAATCGGGCGGACGGCTTCGAGGACAGGATGGGCGCAGCGCTTTATTTATCACCCGAGTTTGACCGTGCCGTAAAGGAAGGAAGGCTTCACGAGGCACTGACCGTCTTTATCCTATCGGAGGATGAGAGAAATGCGATCCTCGAAAACGAGATCGGGGAGCAGCTTCTGCGACTTGGGACGCTTGATTCGCTTGAGCATGCGGACGATATGCTGCCGAAAAAAACGGTGATCTCCCTTGCCGGTAAGGATGAGCGCTCTCTTTCGGAGCAGCAGATCAATCAGAAAACGCAGATCGGTTACGCGTTTGCCTTTATGACACTGGGCTTTGTATTCTGCGGGATCTTCGTGGCCCATGTGTCCATCAAGGAGCAAAAGAACGGTGTTTACACCAGGATCGCGCTCACCGGGACCGGCACGCTGAAGTACTTTGCCTCGAAGTTTGTCGTAACCCTTTGTGTTGCCGTGATGAACACCTTTGTTATGGCAATCTGCAGCCTGTTCTTAAATATGGATGATCTCGGAATGAGCCGTGTGCAGTTCCTGCTTATGATCTTCCTTCTGGGCGTGATCTTCAGTTCGCTCAGTATGCTGCTCGGCATTCTGCTCGGGGATGTGATGAGTGCCAATGTCGCAGCGTTTACGGTTTGGTGTATGTCAGCCCTGTTCTCGGGTCTTTACTTCCCGCTGAAGGACACGTCGGCCGGCATCAGGTTTATCTCCTCGCTCATGCCTCAAAAGTGGTTTCTTGAGGGAACGGAAATGATTTTTGTTAGAGACAATCGGGTGTACTTTATGCTATTATGTATTACGTTAGCATACATGCTTGTGATCTTAAGCCTCGGTGGTCTGGGGCTGAAAATGAGAAGGACGGACGAATGGGGAGATTCTTAAAAGAGAATTATTTTACACTGGTTCGTGTTGTGCTCATGCTCGTGCTTTGCACGTATGGGTGTATGGAAAATGTAACGGGAGCAGGAGTGTCCGTAGAGATGCTCCTGCTTGTTATGTGTACGGTGTCGGTTTTTTTGCTGAAGGAAACGGCGGAACAGGGGAAAAGACTGTTTTTTTACCCGGCGTTAGGTGTCCTTCTCTTCTTTTTGTTAAAAACCGGCAGCATGAGTTTTCTCCTGCTCGTGTACTTTTTTTGCATTGAACTGTTGCGGGATCTCCGCGTGAGATCCTATTGGTATTTTTTGATGTATCTTACTCTTTTTGCGGAAACCCCCGCCGGGTTTTTCGTGAGCTTCCTCGTGATCACGATGCTTCTCATCTGTTACCTGCAGCATGAGTTTGTGGTAAACGAGTACCAAAACCGTATGCTCGAGGACACTATCGTACAGCAGCGGTTAAAGCAGGATATGAAAAGCCGGGATTCGGAGGCAAAGGCGGAGCTTGAGAGAAACAAGCTGATGGCGGAAAACCGGATCTTAGAGGAGCGTGCAGAGCTTTCCCAAACCCTGCATGACAAGCTCGGGCATAACATCAATGGGTCCATCTATCAGCTTGAGGCGAGCAAGGTGATCATGGAGGATGATCCGGAACGGGCAAAGGGGATGCTGCAGGCTGTCATCGACCAGCTTCGTACGGGCATGGACGAGATCCGTGCCATCTTAAGAAAGAAACGTCCGGAGAAAAAGCAGATGGCGCTCTTGCAGCTCTATGAGCTTTGCGCCGACTGTAACGAAAAGGGCGTTTGCGCGGAGCTTGCCACGGAGGGTGATCTGTCCGCGGTTTCCGATGATATCTGGGAGGTGATCCTGGACAATGCGTATGAGGCGGTCACGAACTCCATGAAATATGCGAAGTGCGAACGGATCGACATTCATTTGGTCGTCTTAAACAAGATGATCCGGTGCAGCATCTTTGACGACGGAATCGGCTGTAACAAGATCGAGGACGGTATGGGCATTTCGGGAATGCGGAAACGCGTCAGGACCGTGGGCGGAACCATCGGATTTGAGACGCATCCCGGATTCCGGGTGGATATGGTGATACCGATAGGAGGATAGGATGGAAAAAATAAAAGTGATCATTGCGGATGACAGCGATTTTGTCCGGGACGGGATGCGGATCATCCTGGATGTGGATGCGGATTTTGAAGTACTTGGTTGCGCGAAGAACGGGCGGGAGGCCATCGGGCTTGCCGAAAAAACGCCGCCGGACGTGTTCCTGATGGATATCCAGATGCCGGAGATGGACGGGATCGAAGCGACAAAGTATATCGTGGAGCATCATCTCGGTAAGGTTTTGATCCTGACAACCTTTGACGATGATGAGCTGGTGAAGGAAGCGTTAAAGAGCGGCGCAAAGGGATATCTCATCAAGAACCACACGCCGGATCACTTAAAGCAGATGATCAAATCCGTGGCAAACGGGACCGGAGTCATGGAGGACAGCATCCTGGAAACGCTTGCGGGTTCCGTGGATTCCGGGAAGAACACGGGTACTTCGCCGGGAAGCGGGTTTTCACCCGAGGGCTACACGGAGCGGGAACTCGATATCATAAAGGCTGTTTCGGAGGGGCTTTCAAACAAGGAGATCGCGGCGAAGCTGTTCATCTCGGAGGGGACGGTAAAGAACTATATCACCTCCATCTTATCGAAAGAAAACATTTCACATCGCACGGCACTTGCGGTATACTATCTGACAGGAAGAAAATCATAATTATGGAAAAATTAAGTAATCCAAAGGTCACAATTGCGACCATTCAAAAATATAATTTTGCGTTTCAAAAGCGCTTCGGCCAGAACTTTCTGATCGATGATCAT
>CACZPL010000173.1 GCA_902783015.1 uncultured Lachnospiraceae bacterium | reverse complement strand
CGGTATGAGCTACGCGCTGATCTCGGGCATTCAGAAGATCAAGCTTTCCGGTGCCGAAAAGAGAGCCTTTTCCCGCTGGAGCATGACGTACACCAAGAGCGCGAAGCTCCTTTACGACCCGCCGACATTTCTTAAGGTAAACACGGCTCTCACTCTTGCGGTGACGCTCGCGGGAACCATAGCTATCTATGTATCGGCCTTGGGAAGCGGTGTATCGGTTTCCGATTACTACGCGTTTCATGTGGCCTACGGCATGTTGAGCGGCGCATTTGCAAATCTTGCGAGTGTGGCATTAACGGCGGCACAGATCGGCCCCATCCTTACCATGGCGGCGCCGATCCTGGAGACGGAACCCGAGATCTCCGAGGAAAAACAGGTGGTGGAACGCCTGAAGGGGAACGTGGAGTTAAACAACGTGACCTTCTCCTACGGTGAAAACCTGCCGAATGTGCTTGACGGTTTATCCTTAAAGATCCGCTCGGGACAGTATGTTGCTATCGTCGGAAAGACAGGGTGCGGAAAGTCGACGCTCATGAGAATCATGCTTGGGTTCGAGAAACCGCAGAAGGGCGGCGTCTTCTACGACGGCAGGGATATCGAGCGCATGGATTTAAAATCGCTTCGAAGAAGGATCGGTTCGGTCATGCAGTCGGGAAAACTGTTTACCGGCGACATTTATTCAAATATCGTGATCAACAATCCGAGGCTTACGATGGATGAGGCCTGGGAGGCTGCCGAGATGGCGGGCTTTGCCGATGATATACGGAACATGCCCATGGGGATGTTTACCATGATATCCGAGGGGCAGGGCGGTATCTCGGGCGGTCAACGACAGCGACTGCTCATAGCGAGAGCCATCGCGGGCAAACCGAAGATCATCGTGTTTGATGAGGCGACAAGCGCCCTTGATAACATTACGCAGAAGATTGTTTCGGATTCACTGGAAAAGCTGAAATGCACGCGGATCGTGATCGCGCACAGACTGTCTACGATCAAGCAATGTGACCGCATTATCGTTCTTGATCAGGGTCACATCATCGAGGACGGAACCTACGAGAATCTGATCGCAAAAAACGGCTTCTTTGCCGAGCTCGTCGAGCGGCAGAGAGTGGATCGTGATGAATAGAAGTAATAGGAGTAACAACTATGGAACAAAAGAAACACAAAATGAAGATTGCAAATGTCATCACTCTCTGGCTGGTGGCGGTCGTGGCAGTGGCTTGTGTCATTACCTCGCTGCTTATCTGTTCCTCCATGGCGCGTAAGTACGGGGAGGACGCGGAGGAGCTGGTACGACAGAATGTGGAGGATGTCACCAACGATATCAATAATCTGATGAAGGAAGAATATGATACCGAGATCCTAAAGCAGATCGGCGATGCCGCCACAAACCGCAGGATCGGTAACGGCGGATATGTCCTGATCTGTGATACGGATCACAATATCATAAACAGCTATAACGATACATATACCGGAAAGACCACAGATGAGGCCGGCATCAGCATCGAACGCGGAAAAAACTATTCGTATGAAACCGACAAGCGCAATGTGTTCGGTACGTACTCCTTTGTGAATATCAATGAGACCCTCGGAATCTATGTGATCGGTGTCTATCCCGTCAAGGAATCGGTGGAAGGTGTCTATACGACCATGAATACGGCAGTCGCGTTGGAGATCGTTGTGTTCGGTCTCATGTTCCTGCTCTTGTTGTACCTGCTTCACAAGCTGGTCATCAACAATATGGTGAAGGTCAATGAATCTCTCGTAAAGATCAGGGAGGGAAACTTGGATGAACGTGTCGAGGTGAGAGATACCTATGAGTTCGACAATCTGTCTACGGGTATCAACGATACCGTTGACCGACTGAAAAAGAGTATTGATGCGGCGGAGTCCAGAATGAACGCGGAGCTTGCCATCGCGAAGGAAATCCAGACCTCCGCTCTGCCGAGAATCTTCCCGCCGTTTCCCGCGAGAATGGAATTTGAGCTCTTTGCAAGCATGGAGGCTGCAAAGGAGGTCGGCGGCGATTTCTACGATTTCTATATGATCAACGGCGAGCAGCTGGCATTTTTGATCGCCGATGTATCCGGAAAGAGTGTGCCCGGTGCCATGTTCATGATGAAGGCCAAGGGTGTGATCCGAAGCCTTGCGGACAGCGGTCTGCCGCCGGCGGGAATCTTTACCGTCGCCAATGAGGAGCTCTGTGAGGATAATGAAGCCGAGATGTTCCTGACTGCCTGGATGGGCTTTTTGGAGCCTGAGACCGGCGTATTAAACGTTGCAAATGCCGGACATAATCCGCCGGTGCTGATCCGCGACGGTAAGGCAGAGTTTTTTAAGGTAAAGCCGGGCCTGATGCTTGCGGGCATGCCGGACAAGATCTACAAGCAGCATGAGTTAAAGCTGGAGGTGGGAGATATCCTGTTCCTCTATACTGATGGTGTAACCGAGGCCATCGACAAGGACGAGAACCAGTATGGTGAGAAGCGTCTTCTTGAGCTTCTTTCCTTCGGAGATAACTATCCGGAACCGTCGGGTTTGAACGGTGTTGCCGGCGCGGTATGCGAACTGGTGTCGGCAGATGTGGCGAAGTTTGTAAACGGAGCGGAGCAGTCGGATGATATTACGATGCTCTGTATCCGCTACCTCGGAGGCTTCGGAGTATAAAGATGATTTGGTGAAGGAATGCAGGGAAACGGATCAAAAACAAAAGCCCTCGCAATGATCTGGATCGGGTTCGGATTTATCATCATCTGGTTAATTGCGGGAACTATCGCTAATTTCAGAAAGAAGGCCGCGGCGGACAAGGCTGATGTGAAGATCGCGGAGGGCGTGGACGGTCCGATCGAGGACGACACACCGAAGTACGAATCTGCGAAGGCCTACAGAGATTTCCTGTATGACGAGGTGAAAAACGGCGCGGACGGAAACTACTACGTGAAGGTTTACACCAAGGTTTCCCAAGAGGAGATCGAGGAGATCGGCCACGGGATCGACCCCTTTTACGGACGTATCACAAGCTATACCTTCAGTACCTCCACACAGCAGGACGGAGACGGTCCTGTGATCAGGGACAAGTACATGAGTGTGAACTTTGATTTTGTCCGCTCCGAGGAAGCTTATGTCTACGACAGCATTGTGAACGGAAAGGAAATTCCGGCGGATAAGACAAATGCGATCCGCCTGAAGGAATTCTGCGAGAAGTTTTTGGAGGAAAACATCACGTCGGAGATGTCCGATTATGACAAGGAGCTTTTTATTCACGACTACATCGTGGAAAACTGTGTGTATGCCACAAATCCGGAAGTTGGGCAGGCGCGTACGGCTTACGGCTGCCTGGTGGAGCGTTCGGCTACGTGTGAAGGCTATACGAAGGCAACGGCGCTTTTGCTGCGCTTAAGCGGTGTCGCCGTAAGATTAGTGGACGGATATGTGAAAGAACTCCTTGCCACGACCTCGGATGCCGGGCCGAACCATATGTGGAACCAGGTGAAGATCAACGGGGCGTGGTATAACCTGGATGTGACCTGGGATGACCCTACGGGTGAAAGCGGAGGGCTGATTCATTTGTACATGAATGTGTCGGATGAGATGTTCTCTTATACGCACCGTTTTGATGAGGGAAGCATCCGTGAAGAATGTACTTCCATGGATGAAAACTATTATGTGAAAAACAACACGATATTTTACGATCAGGCGTCCTTTGAGGCGTATGTGCGGGACCGGCTCGAAAGCGGAGACTTTGACGGAATTTACTGCGTGATCTCGAATCTCGATATCAGTCAGGATGCACTTTACTTTGTCTTTGAATATGACGGAGTGAACAAATATAAATATTTTGTAAGCGGGGATGATGCGTATAAGTCTTTTGAACTCATCGTCAATCCGAAATAAAAACCAAAATAAAAATGCCGACGAATGATTCGTCGGCACTTTGTTTCTCTTATTTCAGTTTTTCGCCTGTCAGTTTTTCGTAGCCTTCCAGATAGATGGCAATCGTCTTGTCGACCACATCCTGCGGAAGCGTCCAATTGTGACCTTCGTTGGCCTTGAGCCAGTCTCTTGCGAACTGCTTGTCGAAAGAGGGCTGTGCATGGCCGGGCTCGTAGCCCTCGGCCGGCCAGAAGCGGGAGGAGTCGGGGGTGAGCATCTCGTCACCGATCACCATGTTTCCGTTTTCGTCGAGACCGAACTCGAATTTCGTGTCTGCGATGATGATGCCGCGGGTTAAAGCGTAATCCGCGCATTTCTTGTAGAGCGCGATGGTGTAGTCGCGAAGCTTTGCCGCATATTCCTCGCCCTTGCCGGGGAAGTGTTTCTCGAGATGAGCCACGCTCTGTTCGTAGCTGATGTTCTCGTCGTGATCACCGATCTCAGCCTTTGTGGAAGGAGTGTAGATGGGTTCGGGCAGTTTATCGGATTCCTGTAAGCCTTCCGGAAGACGAATGCCGCACACGGTGCCGTTTTCCTTGTAGCTTGCCCAGCCGCTGCCGGTAATGTAGCCGCGCACGATACACTCGATCGGGAGCATTTCAAGCTTTTTCACCATCATGGAGTTACCTGTGAACTTCGGCTGACGGAAGAATTCCGGCATCTCGTTCACATCGGTGGTGATCATGTGGTTTCCTATGATATCCTGCGTCATGTCAAACCAGAATTTGGACATCTGGGTTAAGACGGCACCTTTTTTTGTTACCTCATTGTGTAAGATCACGTCAAAGCAGCTGATACGGTCTGTGGCTACCATGATCAGACTGTCACCGTTGTCGTAGATCTCACGTACCTTGCCTTCCTTGATCGGCTTTAATTCGGTCATGTTTCTTACCTCTTTTCAAAATGATATAGCAATAGATAATCACTTTTTTCGGGGAAAATCAAGAAGAAAATAAAAAAATTTAAAATAACAAGAACAAATGTTTGACAAATGAAGAACATATGTGCTATTATCAGAACAGAAAACGAACACATGTTTTGAGAACAAGTGTACGTAAGACCTTTTTATGGGACACCACTTGTGAGATAATAGGTTCATAAATGATAAGCCTAAGGGGGAAAAACGGAATGAAAAACTCAATTTTACTGAAAAAAGAACGTAAGGATATCCTGATCGATGCACTGGAGCTTGCAATCCTCGTCATCGGGATTGTCGTGGTGCTTCGCCTTGTCTTCGCAATGTACAGAGATAAGCAGGAGCACGATCTTGCAAAGAGCGCATACTATACACAGACCGAGGAGGCCATGCTCACATACAGCGCACTTCATACGGGTGGAAATTCTTACGCAAGTATGATATACTCTGAGAACTATAAAAACTATGACAGTATAGAGACCGCGGAAGCGGCGCGTGCCGAGGGAATACTCCTGTGCGGAAATGATGATCCGGTGATCGTCGCGGACAAGTAGGTGATCGTTCCCGTTGTCACTGAAACGGAGATAAAGATGTTCGGAAAGAAAAAGCATACATCAGCCCGACCCCTTACATTCGACCCGGAAAAAGAAAAACCCGTCATCCGCGCGAGCATCTGCACGGGAGAGCAGGTGGCAGGCTTCAAAGAGCTTGCCACGGGGAAATTTCACGAGGTCATGTTGATCCGCGGAGAAAAAGACTTAAAAGCATTTAAGGATCGGTACGGCATCACCGAGATCTCAAAGGAGTATTAGCATGGCAAAGGTGAGAAGACACTACATTTTAAAGGGGCGTGTGCAAGGGGTAGGGTTTCGCTATAAGGCTTACCACACAGCACGAGCCTACGGTCTCACGGGCTATGCGCGGAACCTGTACGACGGCAGCGTGGAGCTGGAGGTTCAGGGAGATGTGGATGTCATCAGGCAGTTCCTGACGCTTTTGGATGAGGATCGCTACATTCGTATCGCAGATATGGAAATGAAAGAAATGCCGGTGGATGAAGAAGAGAGGAGCTTTCGGATCGAGTATTGAATCGATTTGAAAGCTCCTTTTACAATATGTCTCTTGAAAGCAGAGCTGATTTGTGGTATTATACGCCGCGAATGTTAAAATTAAGGAAGAAGATGAACGGATGACGAAGGACGAAAGACTCTTACAGGAATTAAATCAAATCCGTGCACAGGAGCGTGCGCGCATGGCCGGACAGCAGATGCCGCAAAATGACAGCGCGTTTTCGGACAGTGCTTTTTACGAGCAACCGCAAAATGACAGCGCATTTACAGACAGTGCATTTGCCGACAGCGCATTTTCGGACAGCACATATTCCGACAGTGCATTCGGCGATTCGCCGCAGGGAGACAGCGCGTTTTATGCCGGCGGTCAGCCTGTGCAGCAGAGTGTTCAGATGCAGAGGGTGACACCGCAAAACAGACGCCCGCAGAATGCGCAGCCGATGAACAGGCAGCCTCAGAGCGGACAGTATCAAAACAGGCAGCCGCAAAACAGACAGCCTCAGAACAGGCAGGCACAGAACAGACAGCCGCAGCAGGGCAGACAGTCGGAGGCATACAATCTGAAAGACAAAAGACAGTACGGCGATACCGTATATGACAACGGCACACAATATGAGTATGAACCTCCAAGAAGGAAAAGGCAGAATCTGCCACCGGAGGATCCGGAGCAGCCGAGAAAGCCGCACAATCGGAAAAAGAAAAAGCATCGCGGTCTGCGCATTCTGAGAAATATCCTGATCATACTCGGCCTGCTGGCACTCCTTTTTGTCTATATGGTGGCAAGCGTTGTCAAACGCTTTGACCACTTTGATTCCGAGGTATCCAAGCGGGACACCGCCATGAAAGGACGGATATCCAACATTCTCCTGATCGGGCAGGACGCG